>JAJDWM010000473.1 GCA_022825595.1 Bryobacterales bacterium
AACGATGGCAGCCATCGGGGAGGGCTTGAAGCGTCACGGCTACATGAAGGCCCACGCGCGATTCGACGAGATGGTGGACCACGATGCGCGACTGGTGCACCTGCAGGTCCAAGTCGAGACGGGCGTACGCTACGTCTTCTCCAGGCTGATCATCAAGGGCTTGGACATCCTGTCGGAGCCAGCTGTCCGCAAGCGCTGGGGCATGCAGCCCGGCCAGCCCTTCGACGTGCGCTACCCGGCTTATTTTCTGGACCGCATCAAGGCCGATGCCATGTTTGCCGGGCTTAAGCGGACATCTTGGAGCCTCGATAGCGACGACAGTTCGGGCCGAGTGGACGTCACGCTCGTGTTCTCCGGAGTGCCCGAGCAAGCCCCCTGACCGATTCAGCCGTCAGCGTTCAGCCACGCGCCCGGTACATTCCCAGTCGGTAGACCACCGCCCTGGTCGGGATCGCGGGATCATAGAGCACGGTGACGCTCTGCCCGTTGCGCACTGACGGATTGCGTTCGCGGGCCTTGAGCGTCTGCCGCCTGCCTGCTGCGTCGTAGTTGACGAGGTAGGTCCGGATTCCCCCGCGACGGCGTACTGCTGCCGTGAAACCCACCGCTGGCACGCCCCCAACGGCGAGGCGCCTGTGCAGCCTGCGTTGCGCTTCGGCGAAGCCCGCCGCGGCCAGCAGTAGCACAGCCGTGAACAGGACCATCTGAGTCGAGACCGCCGACGTCAGGTCGGGGAGATAGTGGATCTCCGGGTTGATGGGCGAGTAGACGACACGGGTCGCCTGTCCCTCGGAGAGTCTCGCGAAGACGCGCGGCGTGACGCTGCGGTTGACGCGCGTGGTAGCCCCCGACCGTGAGGTGAAGCTGTAGCCGACGAAGTGCATCGTCCTGCCATCGCCGATGCTGCGCTCCTCCAATGAGTGGATGACGGCCGAAGCCTGCATCCCTTCGCTGTCGAGGCGCGCCTTGGTCCTTGGAGGCTGCAGGTAGCCGAAGTGCTGGTGGGAAAGCAGGCCGAAGCCGGACAGCACGGCCATCCACACGCAAACGACGATGATTCCCCGGGGTGTGAGCGCAACCCGGCGCGGCGGCGGAGCCCGGAGCTCGGGTTCTAGGTCTGACCACTCCCGCCGCTGGCCGGTTGCGGCAGCCTCGCTAGGGGCGGCGATTGGCTGCCCCAATCCGGTTCGCAGTGCCAGCGAGCCAGCCGCGATCAGGCCCACGCCGATCCACAACTGCGAGCCGCCGTCGGGCAGCGACAGCAGGATCACGATGAGGCCCGAAACCGCTACTGATGAGCCCAGAGCGATCCACACCCTACTGGGCACGCCCGACCACATTTCCGGAATCCAGTGTACGCCAGCCTTCGGCCCGGCCCCCGGGCGGAAATGTCGGGAGGCGGGGCTTCCGGGGTGACGCTGTCAGGCGTGCAGCATCCGCGCTCCGTTCTATCGCCGGAGAGGCCCCGCAACAGTTCGCCGGCCGTAGGCGTGCGACAGTCGATGTGGTCAACTAAGAGGACTGTGCATCCCGGATCTTGGCGCCAAGCGATTGCTCTTGCCGTTCTGACGGTCTTCGCCAACGCCGCGCCAACCTTCGCGCAGGAACGCGGACCCGATCGTTGGGAACCCGCGATGCTGGAGTTCGAGGAGGCGGACCGGCGCAGCCCTCCGGCGAAAGGGAGCATCGTGTTCCTCGGGAGTTCGAGCTTCCGGCGCTGGGACCTTGACAGGTACTTCCCAGGTCGTGGGCTGATCAACAGGGGCTTCGGCGGCTCGCAAATGGAGGATGCCCTTCGCTATCTCGACCGGATCGTCCTGCCGCTTGAACCGCGCGCGGTGTTTCTCTACGAGGGCGACAACGACACCGGCAGCGGAAAGTCTCCCGAAACGGTCGCCGGCCAGTTTCGGGATCTCGCGGCAACGATCCATGCGGACCTTCCTGAGGCGAGGATCGTCTTCGTCAGCATCAAGCCCAGCCTGCGGCGCTGGCACCTGATCGAAGTGGCACGAAAGGCGAACGACCTGATCCGGGAGGCTTGTGCCGAGAGCGACCTGCTTGAGTACGTCGACGCTGCTACGCCCCTGCTCGGGGCGGACGGGCTGCCCAGACCCGACCTGTTTGTTGAGGACGGATTGCACCTCAATGACGCAGGCTACAGGATCTGGGCCACTGTACTCGAGCCGTACCTGGATTGATGGGCCGCGTCCGCGGCTCGGCACCCGACTGCTACTGCGACGTGGCCGTGCCGGTTCCCATGGACCGGACGTACACGTACGCCGTTCCCATGCGGCTCGCTGGCCGCGTTGCTCCCGGATGCCGGGTGGTCGTGCCATTCGGGTCGCGAACCCACATCGGTGTCGTGCTTGCCCTACGCAGCGAGCGGCCGAGCTTTCGGGTCCGCGAACTGGGCAAGGTGCTGGATCCCGATCCCGCGCTGGGACCTGACCTGATCGACTTGGCCCGCTGGGTGGGCCGCTACTACTGCGCGCCGATCGGCGAGACCCTTAAGGGAATGCTCCCCCTCGCCGGCGAGACCCGCACGACTAGGCTGGCGTCCTTGACGCCGAAGGGCGAGGCCGAGCTGGCCAAGAGAATCCTGCCGGTCTCGGTTGAGGACGAGATCCTCGCCGCTCTTGCGGATGGGCCGCGAGAAGTTGGCAGCCTCAAGAAGCGCAGCGCTTCGACATCCCAGCACCTGCGACGACTCCGGGTAAAGGGCCTGGTCTCCATCGAGCAGGTGATCAAGGTTCGCGATCCGACCAAAGCCCGCGGAGCCACCCTGCAAGTGCGTGCTGCCGACGAGTCCAAGGCGCCAGCGAGACCAAAGGCGGCAGAGCGCTGGCTACTCGACTACCTCCGTCGCAATCCCGGCAGCCATGACGCCCGAGCCCTGGCGGTGCGGCGCCGCGATGTTGTCCCCACCGCCCGACGCCTGGCAGAGCTTGGGGCGGTCGATCTTAAAGTCACACACCCCGGAATCGCGTCCGCCAAAGAAGTCCAGGATGTAGTTCTCACCGACGCGCAGGAGGTCGCCCTAGGGGCCGTCCGCGCGACCCTCGAAGCTGCGCGGTTCGAAGCCATCCTGTTGCACGGGGTCACCGGCTCGGGCAAGACGGAGGTCTACCTGCGGGCCGTGGAAGAGGTGCTGCGCCAGGGGCGGTCCGCATTGTTGCTGGTACCCGAGATCGGTCTCACCCCGGCGATGCTGTCGAGCTTCTTCTCTCGGTTCGGGGAACAGGTCTCAGTCCTGCACAGCGGTCTGCAGGCCACGCAGCGTGCGGACCAGTGGCGGCGTGTCCAACGGGGCGAGGGGCGCGTGGTCTTGGGCACCCGCAGCGCGGTGTTCGCGCCCATTCGGGACCTCGGGCTGGTGGTGGTGGACGAGGAGCACGACAGCAGCTACAAGCAGGAGGGCGGCTCGCCGCGTTACAACGCCCGCGACGTGGCGATTGTCCGGGCGCGCGATGCCCGTGCGCCCGTGATCCTGGGATCCGCGACGCCCTCGCTGGAGAGCCGCCACAACGCGGAGATCGGCAAGTACACGCTGGTCGAGATGCCCGACCGGGTCCTCGCTAGGCCGCTGCCCAAAGTCGAGATCGTCGACATGCGGCAGGAGTTCAAGGAGGTGGGCCGCAACCGGCTCTTCTCGAGGGCCCTCGTGCAGTCCGTGAAGGCCTGTCTCGACAGGAGAGAACAGGCGATGATCTTCTTGAACCGGCGCGGCTTCTCCAACTTCGTGATTTGCCGCGCCTGCGGCGAGCGTGTCGAGTGTCCCAACTGCTCTGTCACACTGACCTACCATAAGCGTGACCGGCGGCTTCTGTGCCACTTCTGTGACCACGCCGAGCCCATTCCCGAGGTGTGCGACGCCTGTGGGAGCGAGTACCTGCAGTTCCAGGGTAGCGGGGCCGAGCGCGTCCATGAGGCCTTAGAGGAGGCATTCCCCGACGTGAGGGTCGCCCGGCTCGACCGCGACACGGTGCACGGCCGCGGCACCTTCGAGAGAATCTTGGGCTCGTTCCGGGACGGCCATTCGGATTTGCTCGTTGGCACGCAGATGATCGCCAAAGGGCACGACATTCCCAACGTGACATTGGTGTGCGTTGTTAATGCGGACATTGGCCTGGGCATGCCGGACTTCCGCGCAGCCGAACGCACCTTTCAGCTGCTGACCCAGGTGGCTGGACGGGCCGGTCGCGGCGACAAGCCGGGCCGCGTGCTGCTCCAGACCGTCAATCCCGACCACTATGCAGTGGCAGAGGCCGCGCGCCAGGACTACCGCGCCTTCTACGACCGCGAAAAGATGTTCCGCCGCGCGCTGCGGTACCCGCCGTACACCTCAGTCGCGCTGCTGCTGGTGTGCCGTCCTGACCTCTCTGATGCGGTGGAGATGAGCCGGGGCCTTGGCGAATGCCTGCGCCCCGTCCCTGACTCCGTCCAACTGATCGGCCCAGCCAGCGCGCCGATGGTGCGCCTGCGCGCGGAGTACCGCTTTCAGTTCCTCGTACGATCGAACCGCCGCGCGGCTCTGGCGGCCGTTCTGCGCCAAGCGCGGGACTATGCGTCGGAGCACGAGTGGCCGCCCACGGCCCTCACAATCGACGTGGATCCGATTAACTTCCTGTGAAGACGGGCTGCGCGGAACACCCGCCGTCGGCGTGAGAGCCGGCGGCCATGGCCTGGACAGCAGTCTCCGGGGCTGAGCGCCCGGCCAGCAGATCGTGGGCCCTTCGGAAGCGGCCCAATCTCAGTCGGCCGTCTCCAACTCGGCCCGGTCAGCCCTTCTGGCTGCGCGGACCGCCGCGTTGTACGCTCGAAGGGTCTGAACGGCCCGATTGTGGTCCCGCAATCTCGCGGAGAACGAATGGCCGCTGGTGTACCCGGGGCGGGCCACAAAGAAGATGAAGTCTGTCTCGGCAGGGTCAAACGCGGCCTTCAGGGACGCCGCGCCAGGATTCGTGATAGGGCCAGGTGGCAGGCCCTTGTGGACGTAGGTGTTGTACGGCGTCGGGTCGGACAGGTCCCTCCGGTACAGCATTCCCCGATAGCGCCCCTCGAGCATCAGCCCGTAGGCTATCGTCGGGTCGCACTGCATGAGCATCCCGCGCCGCATTCGGTTGTGGAACACCGAAGACACCAGCGGCCGCTCGTCCGACACCCCCGTCTCATCCTCGATCATGGAGGCTAGGACGGTCGCATCCCAGTCCGAGAGGTCCACCGTCCGATGCTTCCGGGCCTCTGCCAGAGCCTCACGGAAACTACGCAGCATTGACCGGACCAGATCGTGCACCGTCGACGCCTTGGACAGGTGGTAGGTGTCCGGGAACAGCGCGCCCTCAAGCGTAGTCGCCTCCGGCAGCAGGTCCTTGATTGGGCCGGGCAGTGCCGTAAGGGCCAAGAACTCGGCCTCATTGCCGATGCCCTTCTTGGCGACAAGCTCAGCGATCTCGAACCGGTTGAGGCCTTCAGGGACGGTGATTGGATAGAGCCGCACACGGCCATTTGCGAGCTTCTCAAAGACCTCGTCGGCCGACATTGGCCGCTCGAACACGTACTCCCCGGCCATGAGCTTCGCGGACCGATTACGAACTCGTTTCCAAAGGAAGCCCCACTTGTGAGGGAGTACGTCTTCATCGACAAGCAGTTCGGCAATTTCGACTGACGAGAGTCCGCGCCGCACGTCAACGATGCGAGGCTTGTCGAAGCGTTCCAGAGATTGGGACAGGCAACCGGCGAATACGGCGACCGGGGCGACCAGCGCCAATGACCTACGCCGCTTTGGTTGCCTCAAGGTAACTCTCCAGCAGGATGACCGCGGCCATGCGGTCAACATCTCCGGGCGCCCTTGCGCGGCCCTTCAGGGCTTGCCGGGCCTCCCAGCTTGTGAGCTGCTCGTCCCACATCTGGACCGTTATGCCAGCGTGTCTGCCGAGTTGGAATGCGAAGCGCGCTGCCTTGCGGGACGACCCGCTGGACCGACCGTCGGCGCGGCGCGGATCGCCGACGATCACGGTCTCGGCCCGCGCTTCGCGAATCAGGCCGATCAGTGCGTCATAGTCCTCCCTCGGGGTCTTCCTCTTAAGAGTGGGAATCCCGCGAACGGTGATGCCCAAGGCATCGCTCACGGCGATCCCGATGCGCTTGGTCCCCCAATCGAGAGCCATGGCTGGCAATTTTGGTCCCATTCGACCAACAAAGACCTAACATGATTCTACGCTAAACCGCCGCTCATCGTTCTCCGACGCACTACCTCTCGCGGTCCCAAGGCTGGGCAGGCAGCGGCAAATAGCGTGGCCTGGCATCGTGTTCTGGCATGGATTCCACGATCCGGCGCAGCTTGGCCAGCGCTCTGACGTGTTCGCTGACGGTGGTTCCGAGCAGGTTGCGTTCCTCCCAAGGATCCTCGCGCAAGTCGTAGAACTCGGTGACCATTCCGTCGTGCACGTGGACCTTGTGGCGCTTATCCCGAATCACACGCGGCGCATAGTCCAGCACACCACGCACTCCGCGATCGTCCAAAACCGCCGGCCCGAAGCCCATCGCCAGGATCCACTCCCGAGGGCCGTCGGCTTGTTTGCCCAGCAGGACATCGGCAATTGAGCGGCCGTCAACGGCGAAGTCCTCGGGGACTTGCGCTCCCGAGAGCTCGCAGAACGTTGGCAAGAGGTCGGAGAAATCCGTCAATGCGTCGGTCGTCACCCCAGCCGGGACCAGCCCGGGGCCGTTGGCGATAAACGGCTGGCGCGGGCCATTCTCGGTCAGTCGGCCCTTTCCTCCTTGGACGGCCCGCCCGTTCATGCGGCCGCTGATGCCCCTTGAGGATCCGTTGTCCGTGGTGAAGATCACGATCGTGTTGTCCCGGATGCCGGCATCGTCCAAGGCCCTCACCAGCCGGCCCACCAAGTAGTCCGTGTAGCGCACCATCGCTCTGTGGCGCTCCATTCTGGTCTCAGCGAACGGCTCGTGGGGCGTGGCTACCAGCGGGCCGTGGGTCAGTGCCATGGGGTAATACAGGAACATTGGACCGTCCTTGTGGCGCTGCACGAAGTCGACTAGGAATTCGTTGTAGATGTCCGGTCCGAAAGCCCCCTCGTACGTGCGACTGGCGGACTTGCTGGTGTAGACGTAGGGATCCCAGTAACGCTCGTCGCTGGCCGGATTGCCTCCCTCCCCGCCGGTCCACACCGCCCATTCGTCGAAGCCGTGTTCGTCGAGGATTCCGGGCTGGACCCGGAAGTCATTGATCTGCCACTTGCCCGCTATTGCGGTCGAGTACCCGGCTTCGCGCAGCAGCCTTGCCACGGACGGATTCTTGGCGGGGTCGAAGTGGCAGCCGGCACCCCAGCGTGGCACGTCCCAGTGATTGGTCCAGCCGTGCCGGAAGGGGTACTGGCCCGTCAGAAGCGTGACCCTGGTGGGCGTGCACTGAGGCATGGAGTAGGCGTTCTGGAAAACCATGCCTCCCGAAGCCAGCTTGTCGATGTTCGGGGTCTCTATGCCTTCCCCTCCGTAGCTTGAAATCCATTCTGGGCCGAGATCGTCCACCATGATGAGCACGAGATTCGGCGGCGCGGCAAGGGCGCTTGAGGCGGTCAGCAGCAGGCCCGCCCGAGCAAGTGAGGGCAACGTCACACCCAAAGCGTAGTACGCGGGAGGGTCCCAAGGCCAGCCCGCTTGCACGAACCAAGGTTTCCGGATGGGCCACACTGGATACGCAATGGGAGCCGAATTCTCGTCCGACGACCAGGCCATCTACGACATCCAGACCGATGACGAAGGTCCTCAGGGCCGACTGCCGCTTACGCCGACGATGTTGCGGACCCTGCCGAGCGGCGACGTGTTCGGGTGGACGCAGGATGCAGGCATGGGCTGGAACCCTGCGCATCTCGGCAGGGACGAGTACCTGATCCTGAGCACCCAGGGCGGCATCCGTGCCGAGGACGGATCGCCGGTCGCACTCGGGTACCACACCGGGCATTTCGAGGTCGGCCTGCTGATGCAGGAGGCCGCGCTGGAGCTGCGCAATCGGGGGGCGATTCCGTTCGCCGGCTACTGCAGCGACCCGTGCGACGGCCGCACTCAGGGGACTCCGGGAATGATGGACTCCCTGCCGTATCGCAATGACGCCGCACAGGTCCTGCGCCGCCTGATCCGGTCGCTACCCACGCGGCGCGGAGTCATTGGTGCGGCCACATGCGACAAGGGCCTTCCGGCCATGACCATGGCGCTGGCGTCTATGGGCGAGCTGCCCTGCGTGTTGGTGCCAGGCGGGGTAACCCTGCCTGCGCGCGGAGCCGAAGACGCCGGGATCGTGCAGACGATCGGCGCGCGCTTCAGCCACGGAGAGATGAGCCTGGAGGATGCCCAGGTGCAAGGGTGCCGGGCCTGCGGTTCGCCCGGGGGCGGCTGCCAGTTCTTGGGGACGGCGGCCACGGCCCAAGTTGTGGGCGAGGCCCTAGGGCTTGCGCCGCCGCACACCGCGCTGGCCCCGTCAGGGCAGGCGGTCTGGAAGGAAGCGGCCCGGCGCGCGGCCAGGGCGGTCATGGGCCAGCGTTCCGCAGGCCTAACGACCCGCGACATCGTCACCGACCATGCCGTGCGCAATGCCATGGCTGTGCACGCGGCCTTCGGCGGTTCGACCAATCTGCTGCTGCACCTGCCGGCCGTCGCCCACTGCGCGGGCCTTGCGCGCCCGTCCGTGGACGACTGGGCTGAAGTTAATCGCCGGGTCGTGCGGCTTGTCGACGTGTTGCCGAATGGGCCGGTCGGCCACCCGACGGTTCGGGTGTTCTTGGCGGGCGGCGTGCCCGAAGTCATGCTTCACCTGAGGGATCTCGGACTGCTGCACCTATCGGCCCTCACGGCCGACGGTGAGCGCTTGGGTGACATGCTGGCCGCCTGGGAGACAAGCGAGCGCCGCGCACGCTTCCGGGAACGTCTGGCCGCTGTGGACGGTGTCGATCCCGACAGCGTGATCTATTCCCCGGAGGCCGCAGCCCGCCGGGGCCTTACCAGCACGATCACATTCTGCAGGGGGAACTTGGCGCCTGAGGGGTCCGTCGTCAAGAGCACGGCGATCGATCCGTCCGTTGTTGGGCCTAATGGGGTCTACCGCAAGCGTGGAGCTGCCCGTTTCTTCACTAGGGAGGCCGATGCGGTAAAGGCCATCAAGGAGGGCGGGGTCCAGCCTGGCGACGTCATGGTGCTTGCCTGCTGCGGGCCGCTGGGCTCCGGCATGGAGGAGATCTACCAGATCACATCGGCGCTCAAGCACCTCTCGCACGGCAAGGAGATCGCCGTCGTCACGGACGCCCGCTTCTCGGGCGTCTCCACCGGGGCATGCATTGGTCACGTCGGACCCGAGGCGCTGGCCGGAGGCCCCATCGGCAAGGTCTTGGACGGCGACACGGTGCAGATCGTCGTCGACACGCGCCGCTTGGTCGGATCGGTGGACTTAGTGGGAGACGCCGACCGGCGGTTCAGCCCCGAAGAGGGCACGGCGATTCTGGCGGCCCGGCCCAGCCGGGACGACCTAGCCCCGCACCCGGACCTGCCGGACGACACGAGGCTGTGGGCGGCCCTGCAGGCCTGCAGCGGCGGTACTTGGCGGGGCTGCGTCTATGACGTCGACGCGATCCTCACCAGGCTGAACGGACGCCCCCGCTGAAGCCCGGCTGCGGTGGCCGCGC
The DNA here is from genome assembly GCA_022825595.1 of Bryobacterales bacterium. GTDB lineage: Bacteria > Acidobacteriota > Terriglobia > Bryobacterales > UBA6623 > VXMF01. The sequence goes on from JAJDWM010000473.1 coordinate 9,693, forward strand.
TCACGGGCGGATGATCGAGCCGTCCCGCCGGCGGGTAGTGCCCCACGAGTAGTCGAAGGGCTCGTCGTAGCGCGAATCGACGCTGTACTTTGCGGCCAGATCCTCGTCGATCTCCATGCCCCAGCCCGGGGCCTCGTTCGGGTAGAAGAAGCCGTTCTCCAGACGCGGGCACCCCTGGAACACCTCGTGGACGGAGTCGGGCCACGTCCTCGCTTCTTGGATTCCGAAGTTGTAGCAGCTCACGTCCAGGGCGATGTTTGCGAGGTGCCCCACGGGAGATGTGTCCCCGGGGCCGTGCCAGGCTGTCAGCACTCCGAACCATTCGCACAGAGCGGCCAGCTTGCGGGCAGGCGTCAGGCCCCCGATCTGAGAGATGTGCACACGGATGAAGTCGATCAGCCGCTCGGTGATCAGGCCGGTGAACTCGTGGGGCGAGTTGAACAACTCGCCCATCGCGATGGCCGTGGTCGTCTGCGAGCGCATGTGCCGGAAGTAGCCGATCTGCTCTGGGGAGAGAGGATCCTCAATGAAGAACGGCCGGTACTCCTCGACCCGCTTCAGGAGCCACATGGCCTGGGCATTGCTGATTCGCTCGTGCACGTCGTGCAGCAGCTCGATCTCCTCCCCT
>JAJDWM010000338.1 GCA_022825595.1 Bryobacterales bacterium
CTACAACGTCATCCAGTGGGTGCACCGGTCCACGCGGGGTTGGAGCTACGGCAGCTCGGTGACCGACCCCCGCACCGGCGAGATCATCAAGGGGCACGTCACGCTCGGCTCCCTGCGCGTCCGGCAGGACTACCTCATCGCCGAGGGGCTGCTTTCGCCTTATCTCCGCGGTGACGAAGAAGTGCCGGAGCTGGCGGAGCTGGCGCTGGCGCGGATCCGCCAGTTGTCCGCGCACGAGGTAGGGCACACCTTGGGCCTTGGACACAATTACTACGCAAGCCGTCAGGGACGCATCTCGGTCATGGACTACCCGCACCCGCTCGTGACGCTGGGACCGGACGCGCAGATCGACCTGTCGGACGCCTACGACGTCGGCATTGGGGAATGGGACGAGGTGGCTATTGCCTACGGCTACCAAGACTATCCCGAAGGGACCGACACGGTGTCCGCGCTTCAGCGGCTGCTCGACGAGGCGTGGGACGAGGACCTTCGCTACCTTACGAACCAGGACACGAGCGCACATCCGCGGGTCCACCAATGGGCTAACGGCACCGATCCCGCCCGCGAGCTCGAGCGGGTGCTGCAAGTGCGCCGCATCGCCCTTGACCGCTTCGGCGAGAGCACGATTCCTGCAGGACGCCCGCTGGCGACGCTGGAGGAAGCACTCGTGCCGCTCTACCTCCACCACCGATACCAGATAGACGCCGCGGCATCCGCGCTCGGAGGCCTGGACTACGTCTACGCGATGCGGGGCGACGGTCGCGTGCCGCTGACGCCAGTGCCGGGTGACCAACAGCGAGCGGCGCTGAGGGCGCTGCTGCGGACGCTCGATCCGGCCGAGCTGACCGTGCCTGAAAGCGTTCTGCAGCAGATTCCGCCGCGGCCACCTGGGCACGGCCCACACCGGGAGTTATTCCCCCGCCGGACCGGTCCGGTGTTCGATGCCCTGACGCCGGCAATCGTCGCGGCAGACCTCACCGTCTCGCAGATGCTGGTCCCGTCCCGGGCCGCCCGCCTGGTCGAGCAGGCCATGCTCGACGACACCCTCCCGGACTTGGAGGAGGTATTGGCATCGCTGGCAGAGGGTGTCTTCGACAGGCCGGCGGAATCCGCATATGCGCACGCGGTCCGGCGGGCGGTGAGGCGGGTCGTCGTCGAACGGTTGATGGGACTCGCTGAGGAGGCTCCCATGGCGGAGGTGCGCGCCCACGCGACGGAGGCGTTGGAGCGCATTCGCTCTCGACTCCCGGCGTTCGGCGGGGATACCCATAGTCGCTTGCTTCGGCGCGAGATCGAACGCTTTCTCGACCGACCGGGCGGTCCTATTTCGAGGCCGGCCTCGCCTATGCCTGTCGCGCCTCCGGGCAGCCCGATCGGCACCTCGGCTCTGGAGTGGCTGCGCGGGGCGATCCAGGTCTGCGACTGGGAATAGAGGTCGGGATTCTGATCCCCAACCCGGGATCGCCGAGTGTGCGACCCGCATCGACCGGGGGACCATTGCACCTGGGAGCTGAGCGGTCGCGGTCACCTGCGGGCACCGGTCCGCGGGGGCGGGGGAAGCGGGGAAGCTCCGCAGCGGCCGCGGAACGGCCAAGGCTGCTAGACTGCAAGCGTTCGGTTTCTGAAAGACTGGGGGCAGCTGCTGGTGCTGGCGGCCCTGTTGCTGACGCTGTTCGGCTGGCTGCGGGCAGACATCGGACGGCTCGACGACCGGATGGTCCGCATCGATGGGCGGATGGTCCGCATCGATGAGCGGCTGGCCGCCCTCACGGAACGCGTCGCGCACATTGAGGGCCGCTTGGCCATCGGCAGCGCCCCGCCGGGGGCCCGGCCCGAAGCCAAGGACTGACCGGTTAGGCCCGCCCAGCGCCGATCCACCGCGAAACGTATCCGCCACAGATCGGGTCCATCTCCGCGTGTGCGGGGGCGCCGGAGCCCAGTGAACTGCAGGTTCGGTTCGCACTCGCCCGTCCGAGCACCAAATCCGGGAGACCTGCAACGATCGTCGGAGGCGAGTGCGTCTGTGCTGATAGCCACTGCAAGTCCTGTCCCCCCAGTCGAATGGCGAGGTCGCCATAGTACCGGGGCCCCTTCGGCAGAGCGCCTTCGGTAGGCCCACAGTTGCCGCTCCCTCCGGCGGGGCCGATTGGCGTGCGCCGATCTGCGCGACGGTCTGCTGCGCTGGGACGCACTTGCGCGGCCGTGAGTGCGGGATGTAACGCCCTGCCAGCCTCGGATCAGCGGAGATGGAGTCGAGTGAGGCCAGTGACTTGAAATGTCGAAAGCACATTCGCCAACGGGTGGCGGCGCTCCGGTGACCCTCCGCCAGAACCGGTAGCCGCCCGATGGCTCGAACCGCTGTCCGGGCATCCGGACTGGCCGAATCGGGAACTTGAGCTCTTCGATGATTGGCCCGATGGTGCAAGAGACTGCCGTTGCCATATGGGATGGCTGGACTCCCCGCATGGTTGGGCCTCGGGCGCGCCTGATAGGCTACGCTGAACAAGCAATGAGGATGTCTCATTGGGAGAGGCGACATGGCGGCTAGGCAGGCTTCGGCAGTTCATGGCATCACTGAGATACGTGAGCACATCGTTGGGATTGGGAACCTGCGCGTTGTCCTACTCAAGGAAGAAGGTGCTTGGTACGCGCAAGGGCTGGAAATTGACCACGTGGCGCAGGGAAGCTCGATCGATGAGGCGAAGGCCAGCTTCGAGATCGGGCTACACACGACGATCCGCGAAAACTTGACCATTCATGGGACCATCGGCCCAGTTCTGATCCCAGCGCCTCCTGAGGTTTGGAAAGACTTGCTCAATCCCGCGGCAAGACCAAGGCGGTTCTCTTCGCTGTCGATTCATCCGATCGACCAAATGGACGGTGTGGGAGGATTCCTTCCGTTCCGTGGCATCGACTATCTCCAGATGGAGAGCGATGCCTAATTCGGGTGAGGTCGCAAGAGATGACGTAGTTCTTGTGCTCAATGCCCATCGCGTTGACAAATCCAGCGAGGAATGAGAATAGGGCGCCTTGACTGGTGGTAGAGGGGCTGCCTCTGTTGGACCAAGGCCGATCCTTCAGGCAATGTTAGGAAGCAGCGCCTTCCTAGGATTCCTAACTCGGGTCAGGGTCTCCAGGCGGACAGATACAGTCGAAAGCTAGGGGTTGGAAGGGTGGCAGACGATGAAGACGCTTTGCATCATCAAGAAACGGTTGTCCAAACGCGCGTCTTCCCAGCTACGGCCCGGCTGCGACGATTCCCCCGTCCCCCCGGTCACCCGTGTCCGCGGGCCGAGGCGCCGGGTCAACTGCGGATCATAGGATCACTGCTCGGGCACATCCACACGTGTGCAGTGGAAGCCGGAAGGCGGGGGGTGTGCTAGGATTCCCTCGCGCCCGCCGGGAGCGGAAGTGGACACTGAAATCCCGGCCCACGCCTCCCTTATCGGAGCGCTTCCAGAGTCCGGCCACAATCTCGGAGTCGGTCGCCAGCAGCGCTTCCCCGTTCCAGACCGAGGATCGTGCATGGTCCATCCCCACGTGTGCGGGGAAGCAGGAGCCAAGTGGACAGCAAGTGTCGTTCGCACTCGCCCGTCCGAGCGCCCTCCCGACATGGCCGCGAACAGCTTGCCTTGCACACGCAGGGATGAATCGCATGAGTGTCCGGAGCGATTCCAAACCAGGCAGTTCTTCTCCGTCGGCGTGCGGGCTCGCACGCGGAGTGGCAGAATCGGCCCGTCTGTCGGGCCAGACGCGAATGGACTTTCTGGAACGTGCTAGAACCTCAGCCTCGCCGCGACTTGGGCCGTCCGGCCCAGTCCAGACCGCTTGGCGACGCCGAAATACGTGTCGTCGATGTTGTTGAAGGGCGCTGCCCAGTTCCGGTTGCCGAACGCGTTCAGCAAGTCCATGCCAACCTCCATAGAGACTCCCTCAAATGCCTCGATCGCCCTCGCGATGCGAATGTCCCACTGCTGGAAGCCTGCCGAGCGGTACTCGTTCCTTCGCGACGTGCCCTGCCGGACTTGGTCGAAATCTCTGGGCTGCACAGCCCGGAATGCCGTCGGGTCGAAGGCAAAATGTCCCGTGAGCTCGCGCCCGCCGGACAGCCGGAAAGTGCGCAGCTCGCCCGGATCCAAGGACACGAACGGAGCCACTCGGTCCGGTCTTCCGACCTGCTCGAATGTGTAGCTCGGGTCCTCCGTCTGGCGGATGTCCAAGGGCAGTCCCGAGCGCCAGCGCCAGATCCCGCTCACCGCCCAGCGGTCGAGCCAAGGGGCTCGGTCAGCCCAGCGTCTGGGCATGCGCATCTCCCACATCCATGCCGCGGTGAGCGAGTGCCGGCGGTCAAAGTCGGAGTACGTCCAGTCCGCGCCGATCAGCTCGTCACCCAGAATCGTGCTGCCGTTGTCCATGGAATGGCTCCAGCTGTACCCGACATCGATGGCTACGCCTCGGCGCAGGTACCTGTTGGCGCGAATCTGGACGGCACGGTACCGGGCGCTGCCGCTGCTCTCGAACGAGCGAATGTTGTCGAACCGAGAATAGCGCCTCATGTACCGAACAAAGGCGAACGAGTGCAGCGGATTGCGCACAAAGCCGTTCAGCTCCCGCTGCCGCTGCAGCCTGGTCGAACGCGTGCCGAGGTAGCTGCCGGTTAGGAACACCCGCCCCGGCAGCAGGCGCTGCCAGCTCAAGTTCCAGTGCTCCGCCCGGGCGTTCTCGAAACTGTTGTCGAACACCAGCAGCGGAAAACGCAGCACGCCCGAGCGAATGGTCGCCAAGGTGGTGTCGCCGAGCAGCCTCCCCGGTTCTTGGAACAGCCCGACCGGGTCGCGCACGGTGTAGCGGTTGTCGGTGCTGAAAGGGGGGTAGGTGGCTTGGAACAGGGCCGCCGCGCTTGAGCCGGCGAACGTCCCGTGGTCAAAGAACGCCCCGAACGCCCCACGCAGGACGGAGCGGCCTGACTCTCCCAATATCCAGCGGGCACCGCGTCCGTTCCACGAAGGGGAGTAGGCGATGCCGATGCGTGGCGAGAAGTTCCGCCCCTGCGTGCCGATCGTCGAGCGCGGCACGACTAGGCCATCCCGATCAGTGTCGCCGGGGAACAGCAGGTAGGGCGGAGACTCCGGGAACCGCACACTCTGGGAATCCTCGCGGAACGCCACGAGGCGGTCTTCCGTGTCCACCCCCGGGGGCTGCTGCTCGAATCGCACTCCGACCGTGACTCTCAGGTCGCGGCGGGGCCGGATCTCCGCCTCGGCATAAGCCGCGAACTCGAACCAGCGCAGGTCCAAGCTGCGCGGCGTTTGCACGCGCAGCTCTCCCGGACGCCCCAGCAGGAGGTCGCGGAGACCCTGCCCTCGGAACCGTGACGGGGGAGATGGGGGCACGGGAAAGCTGAAGGTTCCGGCCGGGTTCTCCGAGTGCGTGAAAGGCCACAGGCCGCGCTGGCCGAGCACGCCAGCCCGCACTACCTGCCCCCGGAGTTGGAGTTCGGCATCGTAGGCGACGCTCAGTGTGGTCTGCTGAGATTCCTCGGCCTCGAACAGCGGCGCCACGTGGAGCTGCAGCTGGCCGAAATCGTTCCACAGCCTGACGTTGGGCAGAGACGCCGGTTCATAGTCGCCGTAGTCGAATCCGAAGTCGCGCGCGGGCGTGCCGTCGCGCCCCGGATGGCCGTTCCTCTGCTCACTGCCGAGCTGCTGCATGGCCATGCGGACCGAGTGGGTGAAGGACGGAGCGGGTGTGTGGGTCAGCGCGTACTGAGAGTGGCGCGACACCTGTCGGCGGTCGTTGACCGTGCTTGGGCTCGCTGTGAACGCCTCAAGCGGAGGTTCCCGGACATGGTTGGCGTAGGTGTGATGGCTGAAGTAATGGCTGAAGTGCCTGCCGCCCCGGTCGATGCGCGCCAAGAACACTGTCCCGGAGCTCGCAAGGCTCTCATCCCAGCGTGTCCAGCCCCCCTCCAGATTGGCTGGAGGCACGAAAGCGGTCAGATAGCGCTGCATGAGGGGGTCAAGTCGGCTTGCCGGGATCTTTCCAGAGGGGAAGGGCTGGCCCGTGTCCGGGTCCAGCGGCTGATTCTCGAAGCCGAAGAAGTCCCCAGTCCTCTCGTTGTCGCTCAGTACGCGTCGCAGCGCGCTGTGGCTGCGGCCTGTCAGCCACCCCTCGCCGTCGAAGAAGCCGCGGACGTTGCGCTTGGCCCACAGGGGCCCTCCCGCCTGTGCCCCGGCCGCCAGGCCGCCGAGTTGGTCTCGCGACCCGTCGAATGCGCCCGAAGGCCGCGTTTGGTGAGGCCGGCCGAAGGCGCGGATCTGCCCGTGCCACTGGTCGCCGCCCTCGCGAAAGCTCGGTTCGACGACTGCGCCGGCGTTGCGGCCATCCCGGGCCGAGTAGGTGTGGGTGATCACCCGCACGCTCTCGAGGGCCTCCGGTGCCGGGCCAAACGTGGCCGCCTGCGCGCCAGTGACCCGATTCTGGGCATTGTTCGAGGCTCCGTCCAGCTTGTAGTTGATGAACGAGCTGCGCGATCCATTGGCCGAGACCAGCGCGGCCCTGCCGGTGTCGGGATCCACGTCCAGGGACTCAGCCGGAACGACGCCCGGAACTAGGTGGAGCAGCTTGTCGACAGCCGTGCGGCCTTCAGAGCCGAGCACGACCGGCAGGGACTCGATCTGCTCGCGGACCAGCCCGTACTCGAGGGCCATCTCTTCCAGCCCCGAGCGCGGCAGGGTGGCGGCGGCTGAGAGCTGTCGCAGGACAATCGCCGGGAATTCGACCGGGATACCCGGCAGCACTTCGAAGGGTCCGCTGCGCCAGGCTTGGTAGCCGTCCCGCACCAGTGCCAGCGAGTAGCGTCCCGATGGCACGGACAGCAGCTCGAACGCCCCGTCAGACCCACTGCGCGTACGCAGGACCTGGGCCGTAGACAGGTTGATCAGCTGAACCTCGGCGTCGGCGAGCGGCGCTTGGCCGCTGTGGCGCACGCTTCCCGAGACGACGCCCGATGCCGCCCCCGCGACCGAGGCGGGAATCAGGAGGACTGCGCAGGCTGCGATGCCCAGCCGGCACGGCACGGCCGCGCCTACCGGATGGCGGCTCTCAGCTGGCGCGTGTGCTGGCGGATGCGCGCCAGCAGGTCTGCCGTCGAAAGGTTGCTGTCACGCGCGTCCACCGAGGCGCCCGAACCGAAGAACAGGGCCGCGAGCGCTTGGTCGAGCGCCAGTGCGTCGTCCAGCAGCTGCTCCGCCGTTGCCTCGGCATCCTCCGTCCGCGGTGTGCCGCGCCGCTCGCCGCGGTACGCCCAGAACCGCCGCGGCAGAGATTCAGAGAGGCGCGATGAGATACCGGCCTGATGGTTTCCGATTCCTTCGAGGTGGAACTTCGCGATTTGCCGGAAACTCTCGCCCGGCGGCGCGTCGCCGCTCTGGGCGCTCGTTACAAGCCGATGCAACCCGTGCACGTGCGAGAGCAGCTCCGAGTCGTGCCGCATGATGCCGCTGACATAGCGGTCCAGCTCACTCGCTAGCAGGCCTTGCGTTGGCTGCTGGAACGACCGTCGCGCGGCGTCCTCATAGTGCTGCAGGAGGGCGTTGCGCACCGGCCCGCCAAGCGTCCCTTGCCGCCAGGCCACCTCCGAAACGCTGGGTGCCCCCATCGGCGTGGGGCTTCCGACCGCGATCTCGAATTCGACAGGCCGACCGTTGGCGACCGCCAGCAGCGCGCGCTGTGCCGCCGCCCGCTCGCTCTCGCTGGCCAAGGTGCCGCTGAAGCGGACAGCCGGGCCGGATCCGCCGGCCTGAAGCGTCGACTTCCACAGTCCGCTCCTGACGAGCATCAGGCTACCCTCGGCGACCAGCCTTGGGTCTTGCAGTTCTTGGCTGGACCTTGGGGCATCGGCAGGGTCGGGCGCTTGTGCGATCGCTCGGGCGGTGTTTCCCCCTTGGAACGGCGGCAACTCGTCAGACTGCGGAAGGCTCCCTGCCAGCAGTGCCCCTCCAGCCTGCGGTGGAGCCTCCAATACCGGAGCGTTCAGCGCTTCAAGCACGACCGTGGCGGGCGGGCGGGCGAATCTTGCTCCGATCTCCGGGAATCGTTCTGGAGGCACCGCCGCCGGTTCGGCCACCGACTCCTCCGGCAGCGTCACCGGCGCGAGCGGGACACCCTGCCCGGCCGGCGGAGTGCGCGCCTCGACCCGGATGGACGGGTCGGTTCCGGCCGGCGGAGGCACCGCGTTCCAGCCCACCCATGCCAGCGCGCAGGCCGCAGCCATCGCGCCGCTGTACGACAGCAGCGGACGCAGGGCCGGCATGCGGAATCGGATCACTTTGGGGGTTGGCGCGCCATGCGGCTCCTTCGAGGTGATCTCCGAGTCAATGCGTCCGCGCAGTGCCACCAAGGCCGCGGACCTGCGCTCGACCGGTAGATCAGAATCAGCCTTGCGTCGGAGTTCGAACTCGATCGCGGAGAGCTCGGTATGCAGCCGTGACGCGCGCCCCCGGCACGTCTCGCATGTGGCCAGGTGGGCTTCGGTGGCGTCGTCAAGACGCTCTTCCAGCGACAGCAGCAGATCCTTGGTCGACAGGTGCATCGCCCGAAGCTGCGCATCCGCCGCCATGCGCGAGCGCAGCATGACCAACTGGTCATGCCCGGGCGGTCCGGGCCGAAGGTGCTCGCGGACCTGCTGTGAGACAACGACGAAGGACTCCTGCACGTCGACCAGCGTGGCCTTGCAGTCGACGCACCCCACCACGTGCCGGCAAAGCTCGCGGTCTTCGAGCTCGCCTTCAGCGTAGAGGAGCAGTTCTCCTGGAGTCAGGTGTCTCACGTTTCCTCACTTTGGGTTTGCGCAGCTTCTTGACGGCCCTCGAGACATAGCTGGCGACGGTGGGGATCGCCACTTCCATTGTCTCGGCCACCTCCCGATATGTGAATCCTTGCGTACGCAGCAGCAGGCACTGCCTCTCGTTCTTGGTCAGCTTGTCCCATGGCAGGTCGCCAACAATCAGCGAGCGCTCCGGGCCACTCCAGTCCGCCGACGAGGAATGCCGGGCTTCGACCTCCTCCCAGCGGTCCTCGTCCAGCAGGATGGGTTTGGACTTCTTTAGATTGTCCAGAAGCAGCCGGCGGCCGACTCGGTAGATCCATCCCTTTGGGTTGTCGATCTCCTCTCCGGCGCAGCGCGCCTGAAAGTAGCGGAAGAGCGCCTCCTGCGCGATGTCCTCGGTATCGTTCGTGTACCTCAGGCCCGTGCGCAGGAATCGCACAAGGTTCGAGAAGTGCTGCTTGAATAACTCTTCCGTTTCCCACGCCGCTCGCGTGGTCGGGTCCGGCTGGGAGTATGAATGCACTGCAACCCCGCGCCGCCACCAGATCCGCGCCAGCCTCATAGTCAAGACGATTGAGGGGCCGATTCTTGTGGCAGCGACGCTCCAATTTTCGGCTTAAATGCGAAGAAAGTCAAACTAAGGCCGATTTCGGGGCTGCGACCCGGCTCAGGGTCGGCTCTGCGTGGAACCTGGTCGATGCCGACTCGCGCAAGCGCCCGCTAGGCCTACCGGAGGAGCGAGGGCTACGCTGTACGTGGTGGCGACGGCCCTGCTGGTCCTTCAGCAAAGTCTGGCCCGCAGTCAGCGAGGGCCGGGGCAGCGCGCCTGCTTGGAGCATTCGTGGACATAGGCATCGAGAGGTTCCTTCGCCAGATCTTCGCCGCTGACGCGGAGCTAGCCCGGCAACTGCCCTCCTCCTTGCCGCCGGATCCCGATCAGCCGTCCCGCAGGTTCGCCTTGGGTGATCCCGTGCAGTTTCGCCACAGCGGGAGGAGCGTCAACGGGCATATAGCAAGGAAGACGAGAAAGAAAGGGCTCGTTGTCACCGAGGGCGGCAGCACGTTCTCAGTTCCGTGGCACTTGCTCGTCGCCCGTCTAGGTGCGGAGCCGAGGCGTGTGGTCACCCAAAGCGACGCGGCCAAGGCGCGATTCCGGGTTGGCGACCGCGTCCAGTTCAAGCATCGCGGCCGCCCGGTTCAGGGCATGATCGTTCGAATGAACCCGAAGACAGCGGACATCGACTGCGACAACGGCGTCGAGTGGAGAATCCACTACCAGTTGCTGAACAAGGTCTCATCTGGGCCGCGGAATGGTCCAGCCGGGGTCCTTGAGGCCGTGGCCACCGAGGCCAATCGACTAATGGTGCAGCACGGGCTCAAGGGCTGGAGCTTCCAGTTCGACGATGCCGCGCGCAGGGCGGGCGCTTGTTGTCACAGCACTAGGGTGATCTCGTTGGCCCGCGAATACTGCCTCGCGGTACCCGAGGAGGAGTGGAAGAACACGGTGTTGCACGAGATCGCGCACGCGCTCGTCGGGCCGGGCCATCACCACGACGCGGCTTGGAAGCGCACAGCACGGTCGATCGGCTGCACGGCCGACCGCTGCCACTCCGTGACGTTCACGCCTCCCCGGTACATCCTGTCGTGTCCGCGCTGCCGCTGGGCAGCCACGCGGTTGAGGCGGAAGCGCCGCCTCATCTGCCGGGAGTGCGGCACCGACCTAGTCTACGATCCGTACTCGGCCGCGCGCTGGGAGCGCATGCGGAACGCCAGCCCTCAGGCCTCCGGCGCCGACTGACGCAGGGCGGGAGGTTGCGTGTTCGACCGTTGGCGCCGGCTCGCTTGGCCCTTCCTTCAGGACTCCTTGGACTCGTGCGAGATCCGCACGGTCCAGAGGAACGTGTCGCCAGGGTCCAGGTGCACGAGACCCTCGCGCTTCACCAGCGAGTTCTGGAGGCCGATCCAGGGTTCTGGGCTGAAGAAGCCCCCTTGCACGTCGCCCCACAGGTTGAACAGCACTGCCGGCGGCGAAGGGGGGTGGCTGGCGGAGTGCGAAATGCGGATCGACAGTCCCGCCGGGTCCCGGTACTCGACCTCCGGGTCCCTCCCAGGCGGATAGCCCGTCAGCGATGTTGCGGCCAGCGGAGCGTGCTCCCCGAGAGGCATTCCATCGGCGAACGGAGGTGCCGGCTGGGCTTCTCCCGTCGGGATTCCGTAGGGCGTCTTGAGGAGCTCTGTGGTAGCCGGTGTCACTAGGACCATACGCTCCGGATCGCTGCCCTCCACCAGCGGCGCCACGAATGTCACGTGGTTCCCGATCGAGAAGAACATCGGCTCTGAATTCCCGGGGTCGGCGGTCACCGCATAGCGCAATTCGAGGCGCCCTTCCAGAACGGCGTACTCCACAGTGCAACGGAAACGGAACGGGTACATCTCGAATGTGGCCTGCGTGTCCGCCAAGCTCAGCACGGCGCGGGCCGACTTCGCGTCCGAGGAAATCTCCTCGACGGTCCAGGGCAGGTCCCGCGCGAAGCCGTGAATGGGCATCGGCCGGCGGACGCCCCGATGGTCGTAGGCTCCGTCGTCGAAGGATTCCCCGGCGCGTCGTCGATCTTCGAGATCCGGAGGGAAGTTGCGGCCGGTCGCAGGCCACAACAGGGGGCCCTTCCCCCCGAAGCCCTCGCGAGGAGAGTAGTCGCGGGCAAGCTGCAGTGTCTCGAGCCAACGGCCGGCATACCGCACGCGCAGGCCGCTCAGCTCCCCTCCCTTGGATGGTGCGATGGCGGCCTCTACCCCGCCGACCTCGTCCCGGAGCACGATCAGCTCGACGGCGGACGGGTCGACGCTCGCCGCGGCCCCGGTCGTGTAGCGCGCGGGTGGGTCGCCGGGACTGCACCCTAAGGCCAGCAGAACGACGGCCAACGTCATGCGCATGCCGGCCAGCATAGCGCGGCTGACCGCCGCTAGATCGGGTGTCCGCCGCGGTCGATCAGGTGCAGAATGTTGCCCTCGGGGTCCAGGAAGAACGCCAGCCGGTTCGGCCCAGCCTCGACGAACTGTACAATCTTTATCCCCTTGGACCTCAGGTCGTCCACGCCGGCGTCGAAGTCGTCGACCTTGATGGCCAGGTGGCGGATGCCGGGAGTGCGCATGCCGCACTTGGCCGGGTCGCCCTCGGACGGGATCAGCTCCAGCATGGATCCGTCTGAGGCTCGCACGAACACGTTGCCCCCATAGCGGTGCACGATCGGCATCTCCAGAGTGCGCTCGTACCACCCTGCCAGCGCTTCCGGATCCTCCGTTGCGATGGCGGTGTGCTCGATTCCGTTGTACATCAGGCTCTTCCCCTTTCGCGGCCCCTGCGGCGGCAGACCCCGCGCTTCGAGGACCGGATGAACTCGACCATGTGGCGTACGTGCGGGCCGTCCACCTCGGCCTCTACCTTTGCCAGCGCCTGCTCCATCGGGAGCGCCGACCGGAACAGAGTGCGGTAAGCCGCGCGGATCTTGGCGATCTCCGCATCCGTGAGGCCGGCCCGCCGCAGACCCACCAGATTAAGGCCGTGCACGGCCATCGTCGGGCCGGCGTGCATCAGGTAGGGAGTCACGTCTTGGTTTACGCGCGTCATGCCGCCGACGATCGCTAGCTCCCCGATGCGCAAGTGCTGCTGGACCCCGATTCCCCCGGAGACGAAGGCGCGATCCTCGATATGCACATGCCCCGAGATCAGGGTGCAGCTGGCGATCACCGTCCCGTTCCCAATGCGGCAGTCGTGCGCGATGTGGCCCGACGTCATGATGAAGTTGTCGTCCCCGATGATCGTCTCAGACTCGGGCGCGGTCCCGCGGGAAATCGTGAAGTGCTCGCGAATCTTGTTGCCCCGGCCGATGCGCAGGTAGGAACGCTCGCCGCGGAACGCCCTGTCGAGAGGGTTGCTGCCCAGCACGGCTCCTGCCGAGACTTCGTTGTCCTCGCCCATGCTGGTCCAGCGCTTCACCACCACATGCGGCCCGATCTTGCACCGCGGCCCGATCCGCACGTCGTCCTCGATGACCGAGAAGTCGCCGATCTCTGCGCCTGCGCCGACTTCGGCGGTAGTCCCGAGTATCGCCGTTGCCGCGATTCGCGCCGACGGGTGGACTATCGGCATGCAGGTTTGGGGTCGGCCTCGCGCCGAGCGTGCAGGCACCGGCACCGGAGCGCGGACCATCGGGCCCGGCGCCCGGCCATGATAGCCTACTGGGTTCGAATCGGCGGCAATGGCCCTCCCCCCGAACCTCCCGCGCGTCTGCGCCTGCATCGGTCACACTGACGCCGACCGGGCGGAGGCCTTGGCCATGGCCAGCTGTGCCCATGGCGAAGCTCTGGTGGAGCTTCGCATCGACGCTTTGGCCGATCCCTCGCGCGGTCCGGGCATCGTGGCGGGTGTCGCGGCCCGTAATCCGGCGGCGTTTGTGCTGGCCACCTGTAGGCGGAGGGAGAATTCGGGGGGGTTCGATGGCTCGGTCTCCGACCAGCTGGCGCTGCTTCGCAGGGCGGCAGATCGCGGCGCAAGGATCGTCGACATCGAGATCGAGACTCTGGAGGCGGCGCCCGGGGCCCTTGAACCGTTCCGCGGTCGCTGCCTGACCTTGGCGTCGTACCACGACTTCGAGCGGACCGGGCCCCTGGACCGGGTCGTGCGAAGGCTCGAGGCGACCGGTGCGGACATTCTCAAGGTCGCCACCCGGGTGAACCGCCCCACGGACAACTTGGCCTTGCTGGATCTCTGCCGGGCGCGCCGAAACATGGTCGTCGCCGGCATGGGCGAGGAGGGCAGCGTTGCGCGCCTCGTATCCCCGCAGCGTGGCGGCCTCTTCACCTACGCTGCTCCGGATTCCTACCGGTGGCCTGCCGGCGGCCCCGGCGGGGAGACCGTTTCGGCCGGGCCGACGGCACCTGGCCAAGTCTCGGCCCGCGCCGCCCGTCTCCTCTACCGCATCGCAAGCGGCAGCGAGGCCACCGGAGTCTATGCGGTGATCGCGCGACCGGTGGGCCACTCGCTCTCGCCGCTGATCCACAATCGCGCCTTCGAGGCGGTCGGCTTCGATGGGATCTATGTGCCGTTGCTCGTGCGACCTTCCCATGTACCGGACTTCTTCGACCTGGCCCGGCGGCTGCCCGTGAGCGGGGCAAGCGTGACGATCCCCCACAAACAGGCTGTGATCCCGCTCCTCGATTCGGTCGACGAGACGGCGCGGGAGATCGGCGCCGTCAACACGATCTACTGGCGCGGGGGGCAGCTCGCGGGCACGAACACCGATGCGCGGGGGATCGTCAGCCCGCTCCTCAAGCGGACGCCCCTGGACGAAGCGACAGTCTTGGTGGTGGGCAATGGCGGCGCTGCCAAGGCCGCGGTAACGGCCTTGCGGCAGGAGGGCTGCCAAGTGTCGGTCACTGGGCGCAACCCCGCGCGCGTCGCGCGCTTGGCCCAAGAGCATGGGGTCCGCCCACTGGACTTTTCCGACGCCACAGGCCGCTTCTTCGACATTCTGGTGCAGGCGACCCCGGTCGGGATGACGCCGCACGTGGACGGCAACCTGTTCCCGGGCCGCGTGCCCGCGAAGATCGTCTTCGACCTGGTGTACAACCCGTTGGAGACGGTCCTCCTCCGGCATGCGGCCGACCAGGGAAGGACCGTCATCAGCGGCATCGAGATGTTCGTGGAGCAGGCCGCGGAACAGTTTCGGATCTGGACCGGAATGGAGGCGCCGCGGGCCGTGATGCGCGACGCCTTGCTCGCACATAAAGTGAAGTAAGCGCTCCAGAGGGCGCTGCATCATGGCTCAGCCAGGGTTGAGAGAGTTCAGGCGCCTAGCCGAGACCGGGAACTTAGTGCCGGTGTGGAAGGTGCTTCCCGCCGATCTGGAGACTCCGGTCTCTGCCTACCTGAAGCTCAACGGCGAGAACCGCTGCTCGTTCCTGCTGGAGAGCGTCGAGGGCGGCCAGCGGATCGGACGCTACACGTACATCGGGGTCGACCCTTTCCTCACTGTGACCGCCCACGGCGACACAGTCGAAGTGCGCGACGGCGCAAGTGCCCGCACGTTGCGCGGGGACGTGTTCTCCGTGCTGAAGACCTTGGCCTCGCGCAATCGGCCGGCCCGCGTCGAGGGCCTGCCCCCTTTCACGGCGGGCGCCGTCGGATATGCGGCGTACGACGTGGTGCGGCTGCTGGAGCCGCGCGTCCCCGCTTTCCGCCGCGACGACGTCGGCGCTCCCGACGCAGTGTTCATGTTCTTCACCGAGGTGCTGGTGTTCGACCACCTCACGCACCAGCTGTACTTGGTGGCGAATGCCCGCGTGGATCCCGACTGCGACGAATCGGCATCCTACGCCCGCGCCTGCGAAAAGCTGGCGGCCATGGAGGCGGCACTGTCGCGCCCCGTTGCGGACGGCCGCGCCCCCGTCCCGGACGGCTCGCTGGAGCTGCGGTCGAACATGGGGAAGGAAGCGTATTGCAGTGCCGTCGAGCGTGCCCGCGAGTACATCCTCGCGGGCGACATCCTGCAGGTGGTCCTGTCGCAGAGGCTGGAGATGGAGCCGGGCGTGGCACCCTTCCTCATCTACCGTGCGCTGCGCATGGTCAATCCGTCGCCCTACTTGTTCCACCTGCGCCTGCCGGACTTCGTCGTCCTGGGAAGCTCTCCCGAGATGCTGGTCAAGGTCAGTGGCAGGAGGATCGAGTACCGGCCTATCGCGGGGACGAGGCCGCGGGGCGCTACGCCCGACGAGGACCGCGAGCTGGCCGCCGATCTGCTGTCCGACGAGAAGGAGCTCGCCGAGCACGTGATGCTAGTCGACCTTGGGCGAAACGATGTGGGGCGGGTCTCCGAGTATGGTTCGGTTCGTGTTCCGGAGTTCGAGGTGATCGAGCACTACTCGCACGTCATGCACATCGTCTCCGGTGTCGAGGGGACCCTTCGGTCGGACCGCGACGCCTTCGACGCCCTCAAGGCCTGTTTCCCCGCGGGCACGGTCTCTGGCGCGCCCAAGGTGCGGGCCATGGAGATCATCGCCGAACTGGAGCCGACCAAGCGCGGAGTGTACTCGGGCAGCGTAATGTACCTGGACTTCTCTGGCACGCTCACCTCGGCGATTGCCATCCGCACGATGATGCTGCAGGGGCGCAAGGCCTACCTGCAGGTGGGAGCAGGGATCGTGGCTGACTCTGTCCCAGATCGCGAGTGGGACGAGACAATGAACAAGGCGCGCGCCCTGCTGCGAGCCGTCGAGCTTGCGAGGGAGCTCTAGCCGAGCGTTCTCAGTCGCGTCGCAGGCTGTCCAGGACGGGAAGGCGCAGGGCCATCACCGTCGCCGCGGCTCCAGACAGCAGTCCCAAAGCCACCACCGTGCCAAGCGTGAGCGCCAGGCCGATCCACGGGGGATCGGCGGACCCGCTGGCTAGGTGGGGGGCGACGGCCAGCAGGGCGGCCGCCGTGCCGGCCACCATGCCGAACACCAGCAGGAACGAGTTCTCCGCCAGTACCAGCCGCGAGACTGCGGACCGCCGGAAGCCCAGGGCGCCCAGCAGGGCGATCTCGCCACGGCGCTCAAGCACGCTGCGCACCATTACCACCGCCAGCCCCAGCGTGCCCAGCAGCAGTCCCAGCCCGCCGACGGTCTGGAACGTGCTCAGGTAGGTGTTCTCCACCGCCAGGAAGCCCGCCAGCCGGTCCGCGGTGCGAGTTGCGTCCAGCCCCGCGTCCGCGAAGGCATCTTCCAGCGCTGCGCCCACTGCCGGGTCGTCCGTCTCGACCAGCAGCGACTGGTAGCCGCTGTGGTCGGGATAGAGCCGCAGGAAGTTCCGCTCCGACAGGACGAGTTCCGACTGGAAGATGCTCCTCGAAAGCAGACCGGCGATCACGAGCCTCCGCGGCTGGCCGTCACTGCCCTTGACCTCCAGCTCATCCCCTAGTCCTAGGTGGAGAATCCACATGACGGAGTTGACGTCGCCGAACACGGGAATCGCCCCGGCGAAGTCCCTCTCGAGCAGGAGCCAAGGGTTCTCGTGCTCCGCGTCCGTCTCGGCTAGGCTCGACTGAAAAGCGAAGCCTCCCCGATTGACGAGCGTGTCCGGAACGCTGGCCAGCGTCGGCTCAGACGGCCTGTAAAGGTTCAGGCAGCTTGCATCCTCGCCGCCGTGAACGCGCATGGCCTGCAGCGACACGGGCGAGGCGCTCTCGCCGACGGCGCCCGCCAGCTGCGCCGCGAACAGCGGCACGTCCGCCTCGGCCACAAACCGGAAGCCGCCGTCCCCTGAGTCAAGGGCGGGCTCCCGCGAGCTGACGTCGATCCGATTCATGGCGACCGTCACGATCATGAAGGAGGCGCAGGCCACCAGCGTGGCCGTGAGCACGCTGCGGGTAGGGTTGCGGCTTCCGTTCCGGAATCCGAGCGTGGCGATGCCTGGGAGCGTCCCGGCCCCACCCTGGCGCCCAGTCAGAACGGACCGGAGAACTACCAGCGCGCACGCCAGTCCGAGCGTGCCCGCGCCGAAGAACGCGGCGAGCCGTGCGGCCGCGTCGGCCGCCGCTGAGAGGCCCAGCAGAGCTGAAGCAAGGGCTCCTAGAGCTATGGCCGCAAGCCGTAGGCGCCGGGCCTTTCGGGCGTCGGCTCCCACACTCTGGCCCGTTCCCGTTCGTCCGGCCAGCAGCGACCGGGGCGACAGCCGCAGTAGCCGCCTGAGCGAGAGCCAGATCGACGCGAGCATAAGGGCGAGGGCGATCAGGGCCCCGGCCAGTGGATCCTGCCATCGCACGTGCAGTTCGAGGAAGGAGCCGCCCACGGCGTCGCTCCACCACGTGCTGAGGCCGTACAGCATGGCCCACGCATAGCCGACCCCGCCGGGCACGCCGATCAGGCAGCCCGCACCCGCGAGCAGCGCCCCTTCGGCAAACAGCATGCGGCGCGCAAATCGGGCGGTGTGGCCGGTGGCGAGCAGCGTTCCGATCTCTCTGGAGCGCAGTTCGACGCCCAGCCGGAAGAGCAGGCTCACCAATATCGCGGCGGAGGCGATCAGGAAAAGGCTGAAGCCTACGAAGAGTCCCGCAAAGTCCGTAGCGCCCGCCGAGGCGTCCAACCCCGTTTGCTTGACCGGCTGCAGCGCGAGCCCGAAGTCCGCCGGGTCCAGCTGGCGGTCCAATTCCCGCCGGAACGGCCCCAGATCGTCGGGCGCCAACCGGCCCGCGGAGGCCCGCAGCCGCACGGATGTCAGCTGCCCAAAGCGGCTTGTCCACAGGCGCTTGGCGGTCGGCAGCGAAACGAAGGCCTTGGGAGCGGCGCGGTAGTTGTCCCAGTACTCCTCGTCCTTGGGGCGGATCCGCCTGAGGTCGACAGGGAAAGGGGGGTCCCAGCTGGCCATCCGCGTCTTGTCCGTCATCCCCTTGTAGGTAGGGGCCCAGTGCCGATCGACGGCGGCCCCGGCCATTCGGGCCACCCCTGCCAGACGGAACTCGTGCTGCTCCTCTTCCAGGTCGCCCCCGGCCCCCACCTTGAAGTACGTCAGGCGGACTTGGTCTCCGGGCCCCGCCCCCAGGTCCCGCGCTGCCCAGTCGTTCAACAGCAGCTCGTCGTCGCCCAAGTCCCGCGCCGTTCCCCCGCCGGTCAGCCGGAGCGCCGCGCTGGCCGACTGCGCGGCGGTGACGGTCGAGTAGGGAACGGTGCGTCCGCGCGCCTCGATGGAGTTCGCCAGATAGGTGAGCACTTCGCCCGCTTCCAGCGCCGCGCTGTCGGCGGCTGCTGCGACCGCCCGCGCTTCTGCGACGGCAAGAACGATGCGCTCGGTCTCGACCACCGCTTCGCCGGAGTCCGGGAGCAGTCGCACCGACAGGCGCGCGTCCGCCGCACGGAATGTCTCCCGCCAGTTGGAGGCCGCCAGTTCCAGAGCCCCTCCGCCGATGAAGAGAGCGTTCGCCCTCCCGTCTTGGTCCAGAGCCCGCTGCAGGGCCCGCTTGCCCAGAAAGGCGTTGTAGGGCAGTTGCTGCTGCGGCGACAGGCCGAACCTGCCGGGGCCGCTGTCCTCCAGAACTCCCGCGACCCTCAGGCGCAGCAGGCGGACATTGTCCTCCTTGCGGCCCATCACGGACTCGGCCGGGATCAGGGAGTCCGTCTGGAATCGCAGCAGCACGTCCTCTCCTGTGACCGCGCCGAGCTCTCCCGCGAGGCGGCGGTTGAGGAGAACATCGCGGCTGCCTAACTCGGGGGGTTCCATGCCGTAGAACTGCCAGAAGGCGTCGTCGACGCCGTGGATGCGGACCCGTGATGCGCGGCTGCCCGTCCCGGCGTGCTCCGCACTGGCCCGCACCAGCACTGCGGTCGCGGCCCGGAGCGGGTGTTCGAAGGCCTCGGAAGCCTCCTCCCGGAAGTAGCGCTCCCCCACAGCCGCGAAGTCAATGGCGCCCAGGCGGTCCAGTGTCAGGCTCCGGAGGCTGCCCCTCACAGAAGTGCCGATGATCAGTGCGCCAGCCAGCACGGCCGTTCCGACGCCGACGCCCAGCGCCACGGCGCAGTGAACGGCGCGGAAGTGCAGCAGGCTGCGGGCGACCAGTGTGCGGGCTCTCATGGGCGTCGGCTCCGGCCTTGCGAAGTGTTACGGCCCGTTAGCGCCCGCGCTTGCTGCCGCCGACGAGCGCGCAGCGGCCCTCTCCAGGGCGGCGAGCCGTTGCCGAATCTGACGGGCCGCTTTGCCGTTCGGCTCAATCTCTAGGAAACGCCGATAGGCACTGGCGGCCGCATCGGGCTCGGAGAGCTTCTCGCGGGCCATGCCAAGTCGCCGGAATGCCTCGGCCAGTCCCGAGTCCCAGCGGGTCGCTTCCAGATAGCGCAGCGCGGCCGCCCTGTGGCTGCCCTTCTTCGCGTAGAAGATCCCAACCTTGAGCTCGTTTCGCGCCTGGACCGGGTTGAAGGCGTACTCCTGCTGGGGCGGGGCGAACTCCTCGTCCTCGTCCACCATGACGGCCGGCTCTTCGGGCCGCTCGCTGAACCCTGGCGAGTCTCCGTCCGGGCTGGCCCACAATCCGACCGTCCCGCCGATGGCCAGCATCAGGGGCAAGCGCCGCCTCACAGGCACAAGTATAGGGTCTGGCCAGGCGCCTGAGTGCTCACGCTACGAATCGCTCGGCGCAGCCTCCCCCAGAGCCACCGGCTTGCGCAGCGAGAGCCGTCGGGTGCGCGAGCAGCCCGACCAGGCATTGCTCCGCAAGGCAAGACTCCATGGACCCGCAGGTCAGCGCCTTGATTCCTATGTTCATCACGCACGGACATATGGGATGCCCTGAATCCTCAAGTTAAAGGGAGTCCTCACTATGGGAAGGAAGGCCAAGTTTCGGAACTAAGGGGCCAATTTCTGCGGAGAGCCCCGCCTTTCCGCAGTTGACCCTGCGAGCGCCCGCTCACTTGGGCCTCATGAGGTTGCGGAACAGGCCGACCGACGGGTGGATCACCGTTTCCCCCGAGGGTCGTCCAAGCTGGTTGCGGGATGTCCCGACCGGACAAAGCAAGGACTGTCACGGCCAGCATGCAAAGGGGGACGACGCTGGCGAAGGCGTTGCTTGAAGAGCTTGCTCCGATGGCACGCTAGTAGTCCTTCGAACGATTCCTCCGACCGGGTTCAGGAGGTCCTGATCGAGGGCGAAGCGGAAACCCGTGAGGCACTCCTCCAGCACCTCGATTTGCCCGCCTGCGCTGACCAAGCCGTCCTAAGGTCCGGTCACTTCGTCTGCTGCAGTGCGCTGCAAACTACCGATTGCCAGGGATTCCGGGTCGCCGTTGGCGCAGGTCTCAAGACACCCCGCCGCGTCCCGCTATCCCTCCGCCAGTCTGGCCGCCTTCTGTTTCAGGCTCGAGTGCCGCTCTCTCTACGCGGCCTGTCTTGGGAAGAGCCGAGTTCGGGGTCAATGTCCCTAGCCAGAATACGGTCCACCGTGATCGGGACATTGTTGACACGCCGATGCCACCGGCCTTCGCAAATCACGCACGCGACATTCGAGGCGAGCGCGGCGACGACGACAACAGCATGAACGTTCGTATTGTCGACGCCCGCCGCTAGTGGGGCGAGGAGTGTAGTCGAGACCGCCGCGGCGAAGAGCGTGATATAGGCATCAATCGAGACTTGTCTCTAGTCTTCCTTGATCCTCTCAAGCTGCTCGCGGGTGACTTCGAATACTCCGATCTCTCGAGGCCTGTACCGTTTGAATCGCGGAGAATCTTCGCGTCACGCGGGCATCGGAGGGCATTACCAAGGAAAGTTCACCGAAACGGGCGGTGCAGAGGGTACCGCCTTGTTCTCCAACGGACTCAGGGCCCTCACCAGAAAGCTCTGGACACCGTCTATCTGGCCATGCTCTACTGGGCTCCAAGTTACGAACAGACCTTGTGGCGCGTATCGGAGAATATCTAGGGATGTTCGGTGTGCGCGCAGCCGCTCCGCGATCGCCCCCTGTCCTACGTACACTACGCGAGGATCGCTTCCTCCGTACCAGATGACATACACTCCATGCAAACCGTCGAATGCGGGATGTTGTAAGTTCAGGCTTCTCAGCAGGCACCACTGACCTCCCTCGCACTTTCCCCATTCGAGAGAGAGCTCTTCCGATAAGTAAGGCTGGCCCCCCAAGACAGACATGCCTACAAGCCTAATTGGGATCCGACTCAGGCTATGCTGCCGCGATGGTGGCGGATAGCCACGCGGACAGAGTCCGGCTGGACGAGATCACGTCGGTAGTCCGTCTGAGCTCTCGTCCAAACACGGGAAGGCGCCGTTGAGACGGCCGTTGTTGCTTGGCCAGAGTCTCGTCGAACGAGGCAGCAGCCTTCTGTGCGGTCTCGATCACGCGGCAACACAGGGGCGATGTCACGGTAACGGTTAGGGCGGTCCGAGGAGCGACTGGACGCTAGGGTTGCCGGACCACGCCGACAGTACAGGACCCTAGCTCCTGATCGGAGGTGGCCAGCACTCAAGGATCGTGCACGCTCCTGCCGTAGGATTTCTCAAGAGGAGGGAGCTCCGAGCCTCACCGCTCGGCTGTCTACGCGCGAAGGCCTCCGTCGGCAGGCTCAGACCTTGCCAGATCGTCCACTCTTACAAGTAGCTCCTCGCCTGTCTCGGCTGCAACCACAAGGTCGCCGACTTGGCCGAGCGGGCCAAGCGATCTCACGGGGAACAGCAACGCCGCCAATCGCTCCGACACCTGTACGCCGAAGCGTGCGCGCGCCATACGAATGTGCATGCTCCGGATCTGCTTGCGGCCCTCCCCCAGGCCCTCCTCCAAGCCCCTCTCCAGGCCCTGCGCCAAGCCCGCCTGCCGACCGCGACGCTCGTCCTGCACCGCGAATGGCACCACGCTCCCTCGCAGCATCGCCTCAATCTAACTCAAGCACCCCCCGGATCATCGCGTCCTCCCCCAAGTACGCCGGGATCACCTCCTCGACGAGCACCGTCTCGAACGCCTCCCGCAGGCTGCGGGCGACCAGTGTGCGGGCACTCATGGGCGTTGGCTCCGGCCTTGCGAAGTGCTACGGCCCGTTTGTGCCCGCACTTACGGCCGCCGACGAGCGTGCAGCGGCCCTCTCTAGGGCAGCGAGCCGTTGCCGAACCTGACGGGCCGCCTTGCCTTCCGGCTCAATCTGTAGGAAGCGCCGATAGGCGCTGGCGGCCGCATCGGGCTCGGAAAGCTCCTCGAGGGCCATGCCGAATCGGCGGAATGCCTCGGCCAGTCGAGAGTCCCAGCGGGTCGCTTTCAGATAGCGCAGCGTGGCCATCCTGTGGCTGCCCTTCTTCGCGTAGAAGATTCCAACCTTGAGCTCATTTCGCGCCTGGACCGGATTGAAGGCGTACTCCTGCTGGGGCGGGGCGAACTCTTCGTCTTCGTCCACCATGACGGCCGGGTCTTCGCGCCGATCGCGGAACTTTGGGGCATCCCCGGCCGGGTGGCCCACAGTCCGGCCACGCCGTCGCCGACCAGAATCAGGGGCCAGTGCCGCCTCACACGCATAAGGATTAGGATCTGGCGGATAGGCCGGATGGCACCCCGCAAGATCGTCTGGCGAGGATCCCCTAAGCCCTGTCCTGCGCGGCGCGAGCGGCCTGCGGTCCTAGACACAGAGTCCTCGCCTAGGTCTGTCTGCGCCACCCGTCACACTGTCAACACGCAGGTAGGCGCTATGACCATATGTCCCTAATGCATGGACATATGAAGAGTTCTGGATTCCCGAATCTGAGCCGACGATAGTCCTTGCTCGACAATGTGACCAGAATCCACGCAGCGACACGCGAGATTAGTCGCCCAGAAGTCTAAGCAGGGCCAACGCCAACATGGAAGCAGTGACGATGGCTGTAATGACCCCGGCGAGGGTCCAGGCCTTGGTAGGCATATGCGTTAAGCGCTCCTCGATTCTGGTAAGCCGCTTGTCTATTTCATGAATCTGTCCCAGAAGAGACCCGTTTCCGCCCGAATAATCACCCCCCCTGCCATTGGGCTTGCCTAGGGCCCATATATTCTCGTTCGGGAACGTCACGCTTCGCTCCACTCACCGACATTCTCCCAGAGAGTCCGCGCCGCGTACCCGTTGTGTTCAAGCTTCTATCCACGCCAAGTGCTTGCGATCCGTGTTGCGAGCATGCTCCAGCAATCGATCAGGGGCGTGCTATCCTCGGCTCGCCCGCCTCGTCGAGGGTTGCGGCCGGGCTCCTGTGCGCACTAATGGAGCGCTTCGTTTGCACGGGACCATTCTCGGTGCGGTCCGTGGCACGTTTGGCTGCAACCGTGCTGGCGGTGTGCTCGGTCGTCTCTCTCGGACCCATTGCGCTAAATGCCCAAGACACTGTCCAGCGGGCCGTCGGGTCGGCCGTGCAGCAGCGCATGCCCCCGGTCGGTCGCGGCGCCACCTTGCCCCGTCCAGTAGCCCGGGGACGGTCGCCCCTGCCACCTCAGACGGTCTTGGAGCGATTGGGCGAGGAAGCTCTTGGTCGTGGGGTCGAGAGGACGGGTGTCTCTTGGCTCGGCCCGACCCGTGCGATTCCTCCTGGCGCTGACATCGGCCCGCATCCAGGGAATCCCTTGGCGGGCCACGGACGGTGGACGCAGGTCGCCGGCATCAGGGTATGGCGCGCAACTATCCGCTCGCCGGGAGCTCGGGCCATCCGCCTTCGGTTGGTCGGCTTCGGGACCCGAGGGCGGGTTTTCCTCTATCCGGCCGGATCGTCCGCCGCGCACACGGGGCCCTACACCGGCCGCGGCCCTCGGGGGGCCGGGGACTTCTGGACCGGCGTCGTCGTTTCAGATGCCGTCACGGTCGAATACGTGGAGGACCCCGCGGACCGGGACAAAGTCCAGTCGCCATTCCGCATCGCGGCCTTGGCTCACCTCGTCTCGATTCCCGGAGGGCCGCCGAAGCCCGCACAGCTTGGGCCCGGCGCACCGAGCTCCCTGCCGCTGAGGCGGTCGGTGGCTTCGTGTCACCTTGACGTGTCCTGCCATCCCGAGTGGCAGGACCCAGACTTCCCATCAAGCGTGCAGTTGCTCGTGACGGGCGAGGAGGCCACGTTGCAGTGCACGGGAACGCTGGTCAACTCGCGCTATGGATTCCAGGAGCACCTCCTGATGCTGACGGCGGGCCACTGCATCCACAATCCGGACGAGGCAGCCAGCACGGTGTTCACCTGGAACTACCAGACGGATCGCTGCAACGGCCTCCCGCCTCCGCCTAGCGCCTTGGTTACGACGGAGGGTTCTGACCTTCTCGCCACGAGGCGAGATTACGCCGGAGACTTCGCGCTGCTGCGCCTTGACGCCCGGGAGGTGAGGGCCGTCACTTCGTGGACGGCCCTCGGCTGGGCGCCCGATCCGGTGTATTCCGGCACGCAGCTCGCCATGGTTTCTCACCCGGGGTTTTCGTTCCGGAGAATCTCGTTCGGTACTGCCGTGATGACCAACTGGACCGACCGCAAGGCCGACACGTTCACGGGCATCCAGTGGTCGCAAGGTGCCGCTGAGCACGGCTCGTCCGGAGCTGGCGCGGTGCGCTTGGCGGACGGGCTGCTAGTCGGCATCGTTGTCGGGGGTGCCGCCGGCCTGGAGGCGTGCGACCCGGACCAGCGCGCAGTCCTGCTCCGCTTCCGGGACATTTTCGCCGAGACCCGCGAATTCTTCGAGTCCGCCTCGTCAGTCGAGGATGCCGTCCCGGCAGGGGAAAACGAGGTCGAGGTCTCACTCGGGGACGGAGGCGGCACCCTCAAGCTTGTCAGGGCCGGGGACGACACCTACTGGCTTGGGGACGAGCAGGTCACTAACGGGTCCGAGATAGGCATCCCGGACGGGCGGAAGTACAGGCTTGTCCGGAGTGACGACGGCACTTGGACTGCCGAGCTCATTGAGCGACCGGTCACGCTACGGCTGCCGGGCGGCGGCGAATTGGCAGTCCGGGACACGGTCGACGGACGATTCTGGCTCGGGGATGCGGAGCTAACCGCCGGATCCGGCATCACGCACGCCGAATTGGGCACGCACCAGGTGGTGCCGGGGGCGAGGCCGGAGGAATGGAGATTCGAGCACGTGCCGTCCGGAATTCCGCTGGGCTCGCACGGGCTGACGTACCGGCCCGTCGCCGGGTCCGGCCTGTACGGCTTCGCTGGCGATGGAGGCAGTTCGCTGGAAGCGCGTCTGGCGAACCCTTCTGGCGTGGCGGTCGGATCCGACGGCACTGTCTACATCTCCGACACGGACAACCATAGGATTCGCAGGGTCGCCCCTGACGGGCTTATCTCGACGCTCGCCGGTACCGGGGAAGCGGGCTTCACTGGCGATGGCAGGAGAGCGTCAGAGGCAATGCTGCGGGCCCCGAGAGGGCTCGCGGTCGGGCCCGAAGGGTCGCTGTTTGTAGCCGACACGGGCAATCATCGCATTCGCGTGATCGACCGCGCAGGCGTGATTCGTACCGTGGCCGGCACTGGAGAGGCGGGTTTCGCGGGCGACGGTTTGTCGGCCATGGCCGCCATGCTGTCGGAGCCGGCCGGGCTGGCTGCGAGCGCCGACGGGACGGTCTTCATCGCCGACAGCGGGAACCACTGCATCCGGCGGGTCGCTGCAGGCCGGATCGAAACCATCGCGGGTGTTGGTTTGCTCGGCTACGGCGGCGACGGCGGCCCGGCCGGGCGTGCCCTGCTGCGGTTTCCCAAGGGCGTGGCTCTCGATGGCGCCGGAAACCTGTACGTGGCGGACACCGGCAACAACCGTGTCCGCAGGATCGCTCCCGATGGGCGCATCGTAACGCTGATGGGCACCGGCCAGCGGGGGCGAACGGGTGACGGCGGCCCCGCCGCCAGCGCCACGCTTGGCATCCCCCGGGGCGTGGCAGCGGGCCTCGCCGGCGAGGTGTACGTCGCGGACACAGGGAACAACGCCTTGAGGCGAGTTGCCGCGAATGGGATCGCTGCAACGATCACCGGCGTCGGGGCGGCCTCTCAAGAGTCGGCTGGCGGGCCTTCCACCGCCGCTCGCCTTCATCAGCCGTTCCAGGCGGCCATGGGCCCGAACGGATCCCTTCTGATCGCGGACTCCCGGAACAACCGCGTCTTGGCGCTGGAGCCTGGCTGGACCGTGGTCCCCTCGCAGGACATGCCGTCTTCGGTGGATGTCTCGGTAGGCGGAAGCGGCTACCGGGTACGGGTGTGGCGCGCCAGGGGAGGGCAGCACTTCTACGGCGGAGTCCCCATCCAGGACGGGGACCTGATCGCGGGTTGGCCGTACAGGAGGTTCTCGCTCGGGGACTGGGACGGCGTGACGTACCGCGCGTCGGACCGGTCGGCGCTCGGCTCGGGTCTGGGATGGGCGGTGGAGCCGGCTGCCGTCGACCCTTCCGAGGCGGCGCGGACCACCCAGTCGCTGCGCGGCCCAGGCATCTCCGAGGTGCTGTTCCGGCTCGGACTGTTGTACAAGACGGGGCGCGACATGCGCGAGTTGCCCCCGAGGTACGCCGACCTGCTCACGTGGCTATTGGGGCCTGTCGGGCAGGAAGCCCCGGAGGGCACTGAGGACATGGTGCAAACCCTGCGCGAGGCGGCCGGCCGGGGGAACCCGGCGGCCCAGGCAGCGCTGGCCGACCTGCACAGGCGCTACGAGAGCTTCGGCCCGTCCTTGGAGCAGGACTACGAAGCCGCGCTGCGCTGGTACGGCCTATCCGCGGCTCAGGGAAACGCCGCCGGGCAGTACGGGCTCGGCGTGCTGCATGCACACGGTTTGGGTGTCCCACAGGACGCTGCGGCCGGCGCCCAGTGGTTGCGCCGGGCGGCGCAGCAGGGCCACGCTGGGGCTCAGCGGCAACTGGGCCTGCTGCACGAAGACGGCAGTGGCGTGGTTCAGGACAGCGCCGCCGCAGTCTACTGGTACATGCTCGCCGCGAGACGCGGTGAACCGTGGGCACAGATCTCTCTCGGGTGGATGCTGGTCTTGGGGGACGGCAGCGAGGCCGACGGCCGCGAGGGAGCCCGCTGGATCCGCCGCGCCGCACAGCGGGGTTACGACGGCGGCCAGGCTGCCATGGGATGGCTGAACGAGCACGGGAAGGGTGTCCCGCAGGATCTCGTCCAAGCGGCTCGGTGGTACCGCCTGAGCGCCGTCCAAGGCAACGCCTACTCCCAGTGGCGGCTAGGAGACGCCTACGCGAACGGGAATGGTGTCCGCCAGGATGACGTTGCCGCGCTGGTCTGGCTCGGGCTGGCGGTCGAGAATGGCGAGGCGCGGGCCAGGATCGGACGGGAAGGAGTGCGGCGGTCGCTGAACGAAGCCCAACTGAGCGAGGCTGGCGCTCTGGCCACGAGTTGCTCGGCGTCCGAATACGTGGACTGTCCCTAGCAGATCGCACAACCAGCGCACCCGCCGAATGCGGCCGAATCGGGCTTCATTGCGTCCCCCGTAGGCCCCGCTGCGGCACCGACCGCACCTAAAAAGTAGCCTTGAGGGCCGGATTCCGGCTAGGATGGAGGGTTACCAGCATGTCTAAGGTGGAGTGGTCGAGAATTGCCGGATAAGGAAGCGCTAGCGGTCGGGCTTGACTTCGGAACGGAGTCCGTGCGGGCGCTGTTCGTGGATTTGGACGGCAACCAGCACGGCTGGGCGTCGTCCCGCTACAAGCACGGCCAGATCACAACGAAGCTGCCCGGCAGCGGCCAGCGGCTGCCGCCGAGGTATGCCCTGCAGCATCCCGTCGACTGGGTGGCGGCGGCAGCTCGCGCAACGCGCGGCGCTTGGCGCAAGGTAGCGGACAAGCGCGCCCGGGTCATCGGGATCGGCGTCGACTTCACGAGCTGCACCATGCTTCCCGCATTGCGGGACGGCACGCCCTTGTGCATGCTTCCCGAGTTCAGCAAGAATCCACTGGCTTGGCCGAAGCTCTGGAAACATCACGGCGCAATCAGCCAGACGGAGCACATCAACCGGGTGGCGCACCAGAGGCGAGAGCCCTTCCTTGAGCGCTACGGCGGGACGGTCGGTCTGGAGTGGTTTTTCCCGAAGCTTCTCGAGACCCTCCAGAACGCCCCGGAGGTCTACCGCGCCGCGGAGGTCTGGATCGAGGCGGGGGACTGGCTGGTGTGGCAGCTGGTCGGGGGCCCTGCCGACCAAGCTGCCCGTTCCACCTGCCAGGCCGGGTACAAGGGCATGTGGAGCTCCAAGGACGGCTTTCCCTCCAAGCCGTTCCTGCGGGCCGTGCACCCGGAGCTGGTGGACGTCGTGCGCACGAAGATGCCGGGCCGCATGCGCGTTCCCGGGCAGATCGCCGGCCGGCTGTCGCCGGAAATGGCCTCGCGCCTGGGGCTGAAGGCCGGCACCCCGGTCAGCACAGCCATCATTGACGCGCACGCCGGCGTGCCCGGCGTGGGGGCGGCCGACCCTGGCGCTCTGGTAATGGTCTGCGGGACCAGTTCGTGCCACATGATCAATGCCACCGAGTACCGCTCCGTGCCCGGCGTCGCCGGTGTCGTCAGAGACGGAATCCTACCCGGAATGTTCGGCTACGAGACCGGCCAGGCGGCCGTCGGAGACGCGTTCGATTGGCTCCGGCGCCTTGTCGGCAAGAAGAACTTCGCGCAGCTCACCGCTAAGGCGGGCGATCTGGAGCCCGGCGCGGAGGGTGTTGTCTGCGTGGACTGGTTCAACGGATGCCGCACGCCGCTTATGGACGGAAACCTTCGGGGGGCGTTCCTAGGTCTAACTTTGGGACATGAGCCGCACCACCTGTACCGGGCGCTCCTTGAATCGACCGCTTTCGGGCTGCGCTGGATCGTGGAGCTGCTTCGCGAGAAGGGGCTGCCCGTGAGGAAATTCATCGCCACCGGCGGCCTGCCGCACCGCAACCCGCTGTTCGTGCAGGTCGCGGCGGACGTGCTTGGGGAGAGCATCCTCATCCATCCTTCTCGACAGGGGCCTGCGCTGGGAGCTGCGATCCTTGGGGCCGTAGCCGCGGGAAAGCGTGCCGGGGGCTTCAGTTCCGTGCGCTCGGCCGTGCGCACGATCGGCGGTGTCCGCAAGGGAGTGAACGGACGCCAGGGCACAATCGTGGCACCGAATCGCGCCCGCGCCAAGAAATACGGTCCGCCGTACGCCCGTTACAGGCAGGCGGCGGAGTCCATCTGGCAGGCAGGCAGGCCCGGTTCGGATCCATCGGCTGACCGGGGGGCGTCGGCCTAGCCGGTGTAGAGTAATACACGCGCGAGGTGCATGCAATGAGACTTTCGGCCCCGTTCTGCTTTGCTTTGTTGCTGTCGGTCGCCCTCGTGCCCCAGACCGAGGCGCACTCCAGAGGGGCTCTGCAGGGCTACACCGGAGGCGACTTCCCCGGCGAGAACAGTCGTGCATGCACCCAGTGCCACGCCGGGTCGGAGATCAACTCCGGGGAGGGAACGCTGGCGCTGATGGTTGGCGAATCCCCGGCGGAGGAGCACTCCTACACCCCGGGCGAGACGGTCTCCCTGATCATTTCCTTCGAGGACTCGAGCGCGGCCCGGCTCGGATTTCAGGTCACCGCGCGCTCCGGCGATGGCTGCGGCCCTGCCGGCGCGCTTGCCACCACCGCCACAGACGACGGCACCCAGATCAAGATCATCTCTGGGACTTGCGGCCCCATGAGCCAGTCTGTGCAGTGGGCGACTCATACGCTTCCCCGCGCGGGCCAGTCGGCGACCTTTGAGATCGCTTGGACGCTGCCTGCCGAGAGCGTAGGGCCGATCACGATCGCGGTCGCGGGGAACGCGGCCGACGGCAGCGTGAACGTTCGGGGAGACAAGATCTACACTGCCCAGGCAACGCTGCAACCGGCGGCGGCCGAGCCCGAGCTTGGCCCGCCCGTGATCTCGGAAGGCGGCGTGACCATGCTGGGGGATGGCGACACGCCGCTCAGCACGGCTGCCCCTGGAGCGGTCGCCGCCATCAGCGGCACTGACTTTGCCGCAGCCGACACGACGCACGCCGGCGGCGTCGCGGAGGACGGGACTTGGGCCACGGTTGCCGGAGGCGTCTGCGTCGAGGTGAATCAGGTGCGCGCTCCTGTGCTGCATGTCGCTGCCGAACGGATCCTCTTCCAGGTGCCGCCCGGCACGGCTGCGGGTTCCGCCGCCGTGCAGGTCGCGCGTAACTGCGACTCGCCGATGGACGGGCCGCAAGAGGTCCGCAGCGGTACCGCAACGCTGCAGGTCGCGAGCGTCCAGCCGGCGCTGTTCCAATTCTCCGACTCCGAGTCCGGGCTGGCGGCACTGCATGCCGACTATTCGATCGTCGGCGAAGAGGGGCTGGACCTGTTCCCAACGCCTGAGGCCGAAGACGAGGGCGAAACGGCGATGCCTTCCGCCGACGCAGGGGACATGACCGACGCAGGGGACATGACCGGCACCGACGATACGACGGATGAGGAAATTCCCCCTGCAAACCCCCGCCCTGCGATGCCGGGCGATGTGGTGATGGTGCTCGCCACCGGTCTTGGGGCCACGGAGCCGGCGCTGGCCAGCGGCGAGATCGCGGCGTGGCCGCACACCTTGGCTGCCGAGTCCGTCAAGGCGATGGTCGGACAGCTCGAGGTGCCGGCCTCGGATCTTGCCTTTGCCGGAGCGACGCCGGGCTTCGCCGGGTTGTACCTGGTCAGCTTCCGCGTTCCCGACGCAGCCCCGGCGGGAGATCATGCGGTCTCGCTGCTCGTCGACAATGTGGCGTCCCCTGCCGGTGCGATGCTTGAGGTAGAGTTGCCTCCCACGCCCGAACCGACCCCGGATCCCGACCCGATGCCCGGTACGGATCCGGGCGGCGGCATGGAGGATGAGCAGACGTGCGTCGTGGGACTTGTCCTCAATCCAGGCGATTCGTGCGTAGGGGAGATCTACTCGGTGAACCTGGGGGGTGTGACGATTCCGGGGCGGTTTGAGATCAGGGAATCCGGGGAAGGTTGCCTAGAGATAACCGGTGGGGCGTTCCAAGCCCTCATTCCGGAACCCATCTGCGAGGATGAGCGGCACAATCCTCTGGGCGCCAACCTTTTTGTCGCCGAGCGGGGGGAAGACTCCTCCTCGTGGACGATTGTGACCTTGGTCGGGCCGCCAGAGGAGGATCCGTGATCGATGAAGGGCGCTCCTGTGGGCGGACGACTGACAATCCGGCTGTGCGTCGGCGGATTCTTCATTCGAGCGAGGTGGACGATCTCATGAAGATGCGACGATCTCTCCTGATTCCCGCCCTTGCGGCGGCCTTTTCCCTAGCCGTGTTGGCACAGGACCAGACTCCGGCCACCGACGAGACTCCCCCTGCAGAGGAGCCCTCGCCGGTCGAAGTGGAGTACGCGCCCGAGGATGGCGCGGTCTACGACATCACTGAGCGGACCACCCGCATCAGCACGGTCGGCAGTGCCGATCCCGTGACCGACGTGCGCGAACGAGTGAGCGAACTGGTGATCGCAGAGGGCGAGGACGGATATACAAACGGCGTAACGATTGTCTCCGAGTCTCTCTCGAGAAACGGTAACGCCATCCCCAGCCCGCTCTTCCCGGCCTTGGCGGGACTGGAGCTTGTCTACGAGGTTGCTTCGGACGGCAGCCTCACAGCGATAACGGGGCATGAGGGGCTCACCGCCGCGATTGCCTCGATCTTTCCGGAAAAGCTTGCCGAGACTCTTGACGCGCTGCTGAACCACGACGCGCTCCGCCACCAGGACGCCGGTCGCTATGGCGAGCTTCACGGGCCCTACATTGGGGCATCGGTCACGCTGGTGGAGAACGAAGCGTCAGTCGCATTGCAGGTGCTGCCGTCCGGAGGCTCCATGCCGGTGTACACACTGACCACGGTCACGCAGGATGATGAGGGAACGCTGACGGTGCAGCGGGTGCACTCGAGCGACGCTGCGATGTTGGCCGAAGGGGTCGAGACCGTAACGGAGGACGACCTGCTAGCGCTTAGCGGAGATCTGGAGGCGGACCTGCCCACCGCTCATGCCTCGGCCGCTGTCGGCGGCATGGAGGAGACATCGGTCGAGGCCAGCGGCGCGCTGGTCACCAGCCGGATTGTGCAAATGAGGTACGAGCACACCCCTAGGCAGCCGCCGGGAACGGATTCGTTCACGAACTCGCTAGACGTGACCGAGGTATACAGCGCGGTCAAGCGGCCACCCCCCGATCCTATGACCGAAGAGACGCCTATGCCTGAAGAGACCCCGGCGACGCAGCCCTAGCCGAAGTTCCCCGACTTGGGTTGGGCGTTCCGAATGCAAATGAGAGTCCGTTCGCACCTGCGCTGGGCAGCCGATTGCTTCACCGTGGTCCGAGGATCGGGCATGCCTTGCCAGCGGTGCCCAAGCCCCCAAAGAGCGGCGTTCCCAGCCTCGGTGCATTGCACGTCCGTCCTGCCGGCCCGGCATCCCTTCGGGATCTTGGTCGGCGCTGAAGGAGTGAGTCCAAGATGTCGCTGACGGCGGCGCTGGATCGCGGCTTCGGAATAACGCGCCGGGGCAGCACGGTCGGCCGGGAAGTCCTCGCCGGGTCTACCACCTTCCTCGCAATGAGCTACATCATTGCGGTGAACCCGGCGATTCTGGGCGATGCCGGCGTCCCTCCCGCAGCGGCCGCCTTCGCCACGTGTCTTGCGGCTGGCCTCGGTACGGTCGTCATGGGCGTTTGGGCACGCATGCCGCTGGCCGTGGCCCCAGGAATGGGGCTCAACGCCTATTTCGCCTACTCGGTCGTGCTGGGGCTTGGCGTGCCGTGGGAGCGGGCGCTTGGCTTGGTCTTCTTGGCCGGTGTAGCCTTCTTCGTCCTGTCCCTGCTGGGCGTGCGGCAGGTCCTGCTCCGGATGATGCCCGCCCCGCTGCTGCCGGCGATCGGCGCCGGCATCGGCATGTTCCTGGTGTTGATCGGCCTCAGGAACGCAGGCTTGGTTCAAGGGCATGAGACGACGCTCGTAACCAGGGGCGACTTCTCCGAACCGGGCACCCTGCTGGCAGTCGGGACCCTGCTGGCATGCGCGACGCTGCTGGCCCGCGGCGTCCGCGCGGGGATCCTTCTGGCGATCGTGGGCGCGACCATCGTGTCGATTCCTCTCGGACTGGCGGGTGAGGCCGGGCGCCCGGACGCCGGATCGTTGGGCGCCGTGATGCAGCTCGACTTGGCGGGCGCCTTCGCTCCGGAGATGCTCGACGTGGTCTTCGCCCTGCTCTTCGTCGACGTGTTCGATTCGCTGGGTACGGTGATCGCCCTGATCCGCAAGGCCGGGCTCGCCCGCCCTGATGGGAGCATGCCCGGACTTGAGCGCGTGATGTGCGTGGACGCCGGCGCAACCGTGGCCGGTTCCCTCCTCGGAACGTCGACCCTGACGACCTACATAGAGAGTGCCGCCGGGATCGAGGCTGGCGGTCGCACGGGCCTGACAGCGGTGGTAACCGGGGGGCTGTTCCTGCTGGCGCTGCCGTTGGCGCCGCTGGTGGCCGTAATCCCATCCGCCGCTGTCGCGGCCCCGCTCGTGATCGTTGGGGCCAGCACGGTCGGCTTGGCGCGCGAGATCGACTGGGACGACACTGACATCGCCGTGTCCGCGCTGTTCACCATGGCCGGCATTCCGCTCATGTTCAGCATCGCCGACGGACTGGCGATGGGCACGATCTGCTTTGTGGTCCTGAGGCTGCTGCGTGGCCGTGCCAGTGAAGTGCCATGGCCTGTCCGAGGCCTGGCGGCCCTCTTCGTGGCGCGGTTCGCGCTGCTGGCGTAAGGCGACCTACGAACGGCGGTCAGGCGCGGGCGGCGGAGTCCAGTGCCTCAGTGAGCACGGCGCGTAGCCTACGGCCCACGATCCGTTCCTCTCCGGCAGCCATCATCCACACGCCTATCACGAGGCCGTCGTCAGAGCCTGGCCGGACTTCTATGCTCGGCTCCCCCGAGCGGAGCCGCTCGGCCGCGCCTTTCGGATCCAGGCCCGCCCGTTCGTAGTCCCAGCGAATACGCAGGTGTGGCACGGCATTCGCCACTTCGGGCACGAACACCTCCGTCTCAACGCTCCGCAGTCCGTCCACCACCCCCGCGATCCGGCGGCAGCGGCGGCTCCACTCTTTCCAGTACTGGTCGTGGTCGCGCTCAAGGAACAGCGATAGGGCGACCAGCATGCCGACGATCTCTTCCTTGTTGACCTTGTTGGTGCGTCCCACGCTGTCGGAATGTGGGCTGTTGTTCAGCCGCGCAGCCTCGATCAGGTCCTTGCGGCCCAGCAGCAGCCCGGCGGACTGCGGTCCCAGCAAGCCCTTGCCCCCGGAGAACGCGACAAGGTCGTAGCCCATCTTGGTGAATTGGAACAGGTTCTCGACCGGCGGAAGGTCGGCGGCGGCGTCGTTCATCGTCGGCACTGAGTGCCGCTTTCCGATGCGCACGAACTCCTCGTGGCCGACCTGGCCAGCTCCCTGCTGGTGATTGAGGAAGAACAGCATCGCGGTCTTCTCGCTGATCGCGGCCTCAAGCTCGCTGGCCGACTCGACCTCGACGATGCGCACGCCGCAATTGCGGACCGCGTGGTCATAGGCGTTGCGGTGTGCCTTCTGCACGACCACCTCGTCCTTCATGCCGGTCGTGTCCGGCAGGCGCCGGACATTTTCCTCCGAGGCTCCCGCAACGCAAGCGGCAGTTCCCAACGTCAGCGCCGACGCGCAGCCGGCAGTGACCAGCGCCGCCTCGCACTCCAGCATCTCGGCGATGCGCTCACCGGCCTTCTCGTGCAGTTCCTGAAGGTCGACATAACGCGTCGATGCGGACTGCATCGCGCTGAGAACCTCGGGCGGCATCCTTGAGGCCGTCAGCCGGGTGTAGGTCCCGGCCGCATTGATGAATGTTCGAACGCCGAGTTCCCCGAGCACGTCGCGAGCCACCGGGGACCTGGCCTTCTTCTTGGACGTTGCGGCCGACAGCCTGCCTGAGACCGCTGCGCCCACGGCAGACGGGCCTAGGACGTGCCTCAGGAATGTGCGACGGTTGCGCCGAAACAGCTCAAACACGGGCGGATCCCTCCATTCCAGCTCCTGCGCAGGCAGGCTCACCCATTCTGGGGCTCACGGCAGTTCCTTGATGCGGATGTTGCGGAACTCGACCGGCTCGTTGTGGCCGAGGAAGCCGATGTGTCCGCTCTTCCGCTTGAGGCCGGGATGCTTGGCGAGCGTTTCCGCGTCCGTGATGTCCCGGGTGTCCACGGAAAGGATCTCCGTGCCGTTCAGAACAACTCGGATTCTGGGCCCGGAGGCGGTGACCTCTTGGCTGTTCCACTCCCCCGCAGGCTTGAGCGCGCCGGTCTTTGCAGGAGCGACGTTGTACAGCGACCCGTGCTTCTGCCATGGCTTGATGGCCTTGTAGCGCTCGGCGGAATTGTCGATGATCTGCAACTCGTTCCCGATGTACGCCATGTCGCCCCATCCCAGTGGGCAGCGGATGCACAGGCCGTTGTTCGACCCGGAATCAAGCTTGAACTCGAATCGCAGCACGAAATCCTGGTACTCGGCTGCACTCATCAGGTTCCCGCCGTTTCCGCGGGAGCACGATATTGCGCCGTCCCTGACCGCGTAGCCCTCGCCGCGCTTGCCGATCAGCACCCACCCGTCGAGGGACTCGCCGTCGAACAGCGGTCGGAATCCCTCCTCCTGCGCTCCGCCGGGCACGGTTGCGGCGATTGAGGCCAAGATCAGGGAAAGCCGCCAAAGGCGCATCATCGAGACGAATCATAGCACCGCGCGCGCCGCGAGCCTGCCCCGGGGGCGCTCCAGTTCTGGGATTGCGCCCCCGGTCCCGACCTCGGGGGACAATGGAGCATGCATGTCAGCCTCTATGAGGCCATCGGCGAGGAAGGCTTCGACGAGGTGACGAAAGCATTCTATTCGCAGGTACCCGACGACGAGATCCTGGGCCCGATGTATCCTCCCGGCCAGATTGAGGACGCCCGCGTCCGACTGCGAGACTTCCTCGTCGGGCGCTTCGGCGGACCTCCCCGCTACATAGCGCAGCGCGGGCATCCCAGGCTGCGCATGCGGCACATACGCTTCCCGATCGATCGCCGGGCCCGCGACCGCTGGGTGCAGCTGATGTCCACTGCCGTGGAGCAGTCCGGGATTCCCGCCCGCGCCGGGGAGCAGCTGATGCGATTCTGCGAGGACGCTGCTACATTCCTGATCAATCGCCGGGCGTAGCTCGCTTCAGAGAGGCGCGAAAGCATCGAACGCGTCCGCTACCTGCTTGGCGATCAGCGCGTTGCCCTCGGCGTTGGGGTGGATGCCGTCGGAGCGGTTCAGCTCGCGAACCATCGCGACGTTCTCGAGCAGGAAGGGGATGAAGTGCAGTTCCATGTCCGCTGCAAGCCTCGGGAATACCCCGTCAAAGGCCTGCACGAAATCAGGTCCGTAGTTTCGCGGCAGCTTCATACCCGCCAGCACAACGTTCGCCCCGTGAGCCTGGAAACGAGAGACGATCTCTCGGAGGTTGCGCTCCATCACGTCGATAGGCAGCCCTCTCATGCCGTCGTTCGCTCCGAGGGCGACGATCGCCCACTGCGGGTCGTGGGCGAGCGCGACATCGATGCGCGCCAAGGCGACGGCCGTGGTGTCGCCGCTGACGCCTTCGTTCACCACCCTAAGCGGGCGGCCGCGGCGGTCGAACTCCTCCTGCAGGAATCCGGGGTAGGAACTGTCCCGCGGCCCGCGCCGGCCGGCTGTCAGGCTGTCTCCGAACGCGACCAGAACCGGCCGGGGATCGGCTCCGGCGGGCTCCCTCTCGCGACCGCCGGTCTCGGCGAACTCTCCAGACTCGCGCGTGCGCGTTTCCGCATCGGGCGCGCTGCAGCCGCCGCTTAGGATGGCCGCAGCGCACACGATTGCTGCGGGCAGCAGGCGGCCAACCGTCAAGTATCGGTGTCGCATTGAACCCTCCTTGACCAGTATCGGCGATGCAGGCGGGTCGCCTATCGCAGCGCCTCGACCAGTTCGGCTGCCTCGACGGACTCCGGGAACCTTCGCAGCGCCTCGCCGGCTGCCTCTAGGGCTTCCTCACGACGCCCAGAGAGCGCGTGGGCGCGCGCCCTGAGCAGCAGGGGCACGGGACTCCCCGGGTCGAGCCGCTCGGCCTGCTCGATCGCTGCCAAGGCCCGCCCGATGTCGCCGGCCTGCAGCCAGTACTGGGCAAGGTTCAGACGTGCGCCGGGATCCTCGGGGCCGGCCTGCACGGCCCTGCTGAAGGACTCTAGGGCCTCCGTGACACGGCCTGTCCGCATCAGCAGCACGCCAAGGTTCGAGTGCAGCGAGACGCCCTGCGCGCCGAGCGAAGCGGCCGAGCGGTATTCCTGCAGCGCATCCTCGAGCCGCCCTTGCGAGGCCAAGGCTGCCCCAAGGTTCTCGCGCATCCTCGGGTCATCCGGAGCGGACTCGACCGCTCGCCGAAAGAGGTTCTCGGCATCCGCCAGCCGCCCGGCCAAGAAGCGCACATTCCCCAATGCCGACAGCGCTTGTGCATCCCCCGGCTGGGCGGCCACTGCCCGCTCAAGGAGGTTGGAAGCCTCAGCCGTCTCGCCTCGCTGCACCAGGAGGCCGGCCAAGTTAACCATCGCGTCGGCCTGTCTTGGGTCGGCCTCGAGGGCTTCCCGTAGCAGCCGCTCCGCGCGTGCGGCGTCCCCCTCGGCAATCATGGTGCCCGCGAGATTGTTCAGCAGTTGCGGGCTGCGGTCGCCGCGCGCCAGCGCCTCGTCGAACACCGCCCGGGCGGCGGATGTGAGCCCCCTCTCCGCGAACGCCGAGGCGAGCTCTCTGAGGTCGCGGGCGGGGGCCTGCTCGACCCAGCGCCCAGAGAAGGGAAGGGCTTGGCCCTGACCGGCGGACAGGTCCCGGAGGAGAGCGTCCGCCTGGACTTCGCCTCGGTAGACCTTCCGGATGCGGCCCGCTGCGTCGATGAGGAATGTCGTGGGTATGGCCAGAGCCCGGCGACGGTCGAAGAGCCGCTCGTTCAGCACGCTGTAGGCTTCGGCCGTCTGTGGGTCCGCCAGGAGCACCGAGAACGCTAAGCCCTCCGACTCTGCCAGCTGCCGAACGGCAGGCTCGGTCTCCGGATCATCGACCGACACCGCGAGAACGGTGGCCAGGCGGCTGATCTCCTCGAGCCGCTGCTGAAACCCGCGCAGCTCTTTCCTGCAAGGAGGGCACCATGTTGCCCAGAAGTTGAGCACAACCGCGCCTCCACGGTGATCCGAGAGCCGCACCTCAGTCCCGGGCTGTCCCGCCTGCCGGAGGCTGAATTCGGGTGCGGGAAGGGGGTCGGCAAGCCACGTGCCAGGTTCCCGCTGCGGCTCTGGCGGCGCGGGAGGCTCCTCGGCTGGGCCCCGCTCGACGGATAGCGGCGGCGTTCGGAAGCCCTCCTCGCCCTCCACCAGCACGAGCCCGCCCTCCTGCGGCGGAGCCTCGACCTCTTGGAGCAGGCCTAGGGGCCAACGCACGCGGACCCGTTCGACCCGCTCGTCGGCCGGCAGTCCGAAGCGCGCCTCGCGAGACCTCTGGGAGAGGTAGCCGCTGCCGGACACGATTTCCCGCATCAGAGTTCGGCGTGATGTGTCCAGCCACACGCGCGCGCCTACGCCGTCCCGGTTGCTCCTGCGTCCAGAGAGACGGACGGCCAGGTGCCGCGCTCCGTCTGGAGCGAGGTCGTTTCGGAAAGCCCGGAGCTGGACGCCGTTGCGGTTCTTGACCAAGAGGTCCTGGTCCCCGTCGGCGTCGAGATCGAGGGTGACGAACGCGCGGCCGTCGGCGTCCAGATCCAGCCCGGTTGTGTAGGAGATGTCTTCGAAGGTTCCGTCGCCCTGGTTGCGGAAGCACAGGTTGCGCTCTCTCCCGCTCCAGGTCCCGTCCGAGCGGATCAGGATGTTGATCGCCCTCCAGGCGTCCGCGTAGCTCTTCGAGCCTTCTGCCGCGAGTGGTGACTGCGACACGACCTGCCGCCAGAAGAAGCTTCATAGGTCGTCCATCCGCTCGCCTGTGATGTATCCGTTCTGCACGAACAGGTCCAGCCACCCGTCGGAGTCGAAGTCCACGAAGTCCGAAGCCCACGCCCAGCGGCCGGTGCGTACGCCGGCCTCGTCGCTGACGTCCGCGAATCCGGCCGGGCCGTCGTTCCGGAACAGGGAGTTTCCTTGTGCCTGGCGCCGGAAGCTGCCGCGGACAGCTTCGGATGGGACCGCTTCGCCGAACTGGCCGCTGCCCGTGATCCGCAGTCCTGCCGACGACCACATGTTGGCCGTGTACAGGTCTAGGTCCCCGTCGTTGTCGTAGTCGCCCCACGCTGCCGACATGCCCGCTCCCAGGTCCTCCACGCCCAGATCTGCGGCGACGTCGGAGAACGTGCCGTCGCCGTTGTTGCGGTACAGGTTGTTGCGCCCGAAGTCGTTGGCGACGTACAGGTCCGGATCTCCGTCGTTGTCATAGTCGCCCCACGCCGCCGCGAAGCTGAACCGGTCATTGCCCGGATCGAGCCCCGATTCGGCGGACACCTCTTCGAACACGCCGCTGCCGTCATTGCGGTAGAGCAGGTTGGCTGGGCCATTCACGGCGTCGTAGTAGGGCGTCGGGGCGTCGTAGTCCGAGCCCGCCTCCCAGAAGTCGTACGCGCACACATACAAGTCCAGATCTCCGTCCAGGTCGTAGTCCGCCAGCGCCGCGCCCGTGAGCATGGCGGCGCGCCCCTCGGGCACTTCTAGGCCGGCCCGCCGGTCGAGTTCGAAGCGCCCTGCCGAATCGTTCCGGAACAGGAGGGGCGCGGCCCCGACCAGCACGAGGTCTTGGTCGCCGTCGTTGTCCAGATCCCCGAACAGGCTCATGGACGTCTCGTCCAGCACGTCCAGGCCAGCCCGGCGGGAGACGTCGGAGAACGTGCCGTCGCCGTTGTTGCGGAAGAGGCGGTTTGGCAGGCCGGCCGGCTGGCCGACATAGAGGTCCTCAAGGCCATCGCCGTCGAAGTCCCCCAGCGAGATGCCTTGGTGGCCATACACCGACACCCCCAGCGCGGCGTCCAGCGAGTCGCGCCAGTGATCCGTTCCGAGGCCCAGTTGCCTGGCATGGGCGTCATCTCTCCCGAAGGCACGCTCGGTGACCTCCGCGAATCCCCGCCGGTCGGCACTCAGCGACCGGACTTTGCCGCGCTCGGTCCCTCGGAGCGTCCAGCCGCTCCCCTCCTTGGTCCACAGCGTGGCCATGTTCCCGAGCACCGATCGGAGGTTGCCTTCGCTGTCAGTCCCGCCGACCTCTGCCCGAAGTTGGGCGCGCACCAGGTCCTGGCCGTCTCCGGCGCGCCCGATCTCTGTGATCTTGAACTCCGCCAGCGCGACCTCGGCCAGCCCCGCCGTCCAGCCCGAGAGCGCCTCGAGCGAGCGCGGGTCGGCGGCGAGGGCCTTGCCCCACTGCTTCAGCTCCCTGTCGATCTCTTGGTAGTCTCTCTCGGAGATCCAGCTGTCGCGGTTCGCGTCAACCTTGGCCAGCACCCGGTCTACCGGCCGCTGCTTCGCATAGTTCAGGTCGAGCCGGAGCGAGGAATCCTGGGCTGGAGCAAGTGTGGGCAAGGCCGCCCACAGGACTGCGACCGCCAACCTCACCCCGCGTGCATTGTACTGGCGCACCTAGGGGTGGTGGGCCCTGCAGGACTCGAACCTGCAACCGACGGATTATGAGTCCGCTGCTCTAACCATTGAGCTAAGGGCCCGTGCCAGTACTATCTCAGGGTACGCCCACCGCTGGCAGTGGTCCCGGCCCCGCCCTCGCCGAGGCGACCTCCGTCGAAGACCGCTCCCGGGAAGCCCTACGCTCAATCCACCCGAAGCCTATCCTCACAATCTGGTCTTCGCCATCGGTGCTGCCCGGGCTGTAGGCAGCCACCACTTGGCAGTCTGAGAACGCTTCCGGCGTGGGCGTCGGCCAGATCGTGGTACAGCGTGTCGATGTCCTCGGTGCAGGCGAGGTGACGCCGAAGGATGGGAATCGGCCTTCCCCAGCGTTTCTCGGGGAGATTGTTGTCGGCACCGAGCTCTAGCAGGGCTCTCTGGGGGACCGGAGAGACGAGGCGTTGCGACCGGACCGGGCGGCCGCTGTAGGCGCGTTGGCTGGCCTTGGGATGGGGCTTGGTGGCGCGCAGGAAACACGACACCGACGAAGTCGGTACAGGGACTGTGGGACCGTTCGTGGCGTGGCCCATTCGGCGCACTCGTCGGTCCTATCGTGGCAGGAAAACAGGTCTGGTTAGGTTTGATTGGGGACCCGTAGTCACCATTGCTGCCTTCTCAGGTCTTCCAGACTGAGGCAGGATAAGCGCGATCCGCCCAGAACTGACGAGCTTGGGACATAACGTTGAAACCGCAACCGTGCACGCATCGTCGAACCTGTTGTTACATTGGTCAAGCGCTCGTCTTGGCCACTGAGACGAACCCGCCTAGGCCGGGCGTACCACTTATGCGAATCCTCCTTGGTCAGTTGGCTGCCGTGCTCGTCGTCACTGTCTGTCAGGCGGAAGTCCCCGTCGGGGACCTTGAGCGCGAGCAGGCCGAAGAGGAGCGCCAGTGGGCCGAATTCGAGCACGCCCGGA
Organism: Bryobacterales bacterium; assembly: GCA_022825595.1. Classification (GTDB taxonomy): domain Bacteria; phylum Acidobacteriota; class Terriglobia; order Bryobacterales; family UBA6623; genus VXMF01. The sequence continues at coordinate 41,967 of JAJDWM010000338.1, forward strand.
TGCTGGAGAGCATGCTGGCGGACAGGCGCGCATTAGCCCACTCCCGCCAAGAGAGTGCCGCGAGTTCGGTTCAGGCACAGGCGCTTTGCCCGATGGTTCGGAGCTCGGATCCTGAGCTGCGTTCGTCCGGCAAGCGAATCGCAGGGCCGCTAATTGCGAGATTTGCCGCGCCCCCGGATCGGCTCCCTTGGCGAGGCGTAGCGGTAGACGGGCAATCTGCGAGCGGTATCTTCAGTGACTTCATTTCGGGCCAAATCGTGCAATCGAAGTGCATATACTGCCATGTGGAAGGTGGGGCCTCCGGGCACACGCGGCTAGTCCTGACACCTGCTGACGTTGACGGCCACCAAGCAACAAACCTTGCCGCGTTCCAGAATTTCCTAGACACCGTGGAGGGTGCTGCCGACCTGATCCTCAACAAGGTCCAAGGTGCCGAAGGCCACGGTGGGGGCGTCCAGTTGGTGTCCGGTTCAACAGATTTCGCCAATATGGAACGGTTTCTGCGCGCCCTAGGAGGCGATGTATCGGGGGGACTTTCCCCGCAAACACTGTTCGAAGGGGTGACGATGGCAGCGCCCCAGAGGACGCTGCGGCGGGCAGCACTGCTGTTCGCCGGCAGACTCCCGACCTCGAATGAGCTAAGTACCGTCCGCCATGGCAGTGAAGCTACCCTGCGTCGAGCGATCAGGGCATTGATGACAGGGCCGGGGTTCCACGAGTTCCTGATTCGATCCGCGAATGACCGCTTGCTTACAGACCGGGAACGGCCCAGTGTGATCGGTAATGCGGAAGTGCGATTCGTGGACTTGACCAACAGGCGGTGGGAGTTGGCACAGGAAGGCTTGGCGAACGGGTACGCCAGCAACCCGCGCCGATATCCGCCTTATCGTCTTCATGAAAGGGCCGTGCAATACGGCTTTGCTCGTGCCCCACTCGAACTCATTGCCTACGTGGTCGAGAACGATCTCCCGTATACGGACATCCTCACGGCCGACTACGTCATGGCCAATCCAGCCGCCGCAAAGGCATACGGGTCAACTACGGAGTTTGATGATCCAGAGGATGTGACGGAGTTCAAGCCATCGGAAATCGTCAGCTACTACAGGCGTGACAGGTCAATGATCGTGGAGCAGGATCCGCCCAACGTCTGGAGGGTAATAGATCCGGGTAATTTGTCCACGGAATATCCCCACGCCGGAGTGCTCAACACTACGGCTTTTCTGCTTCGCTACCCGACCACGGCGACCAATCGCAATCGAGCTAGGTCCCGTTGGACGTACTATCATTTCTTGGGCTTCGATATCGAGAAGTCAGCGGCACGGACACAGGATCCAGAAGCGCTGGCGGACACGAATAATCCCACGATGTATAACCCGGCATGCACCGTCTGCCATATCCCGATGGACCCCGTCGCCGGCGCATACCAGAATTACGGCGATCGGGGGCTCTTCAGGGACAAGAACGCTGGGCGGGACGCTCTGCCGAATCTCTACAGGTCTCCGAAGGACGGAACGGTGTCGCCCTACCAGCGAGGCGATACATGGTTCCGTGACATGCGCGTGCCGGGGTTTGACGGGCAGGTGGCCCCTAGCGCGGACAACAGCCTGCAGTGGCTGGCGGAGCGGATGGTTGCGGACGAACGCTTCGCCAAGGCTGCGGTTCGGTTCTGGTGGCCGGCCATCACGGGCCTGAACCTTGTAGAGCCACCGAGCGACAGCAGCGATGCCGACTTCGATGCGCGACTCGTGGCATCAGCAGCGCAGGCGTTGGAGGTCGATGAGCTTGCCCGGTCGTTCCGCGAGGGATTCTTCGGAGGAGAGCCCTTCAACGCAAGGGACCTCCTCACCGAGATTGCGCTGTCCCCGTGGTTCAGGGCTGAGTCGGTGACTGGGGACGACGACACTCGCTCGGCTGCGCTGCGCGACGCGGGCGTGGCACGCTTGCTGACGCCGGAGGAGCTCGCCAAGAAGACAGACGCCATCGCCGGGTATGTCTGGGGCAGGCGCTTCACCCGCCCGTTCGAATTGGGAGAGCCCCGCAGCAAGCTTCATGACCCGCAAGCGTTCAGCGGCTACCAGCTGCTGTACGGAGGCATCGACTCCGACGGGATCATCGAGCGCACCGGTGAAATAACTCCCTTGATGGCGTCGGTCGCCCAGAGCCACGCTGCTGAAGTGAGTTGCCCGATTGTGCGTCGCGAGTTCTACTACTGGCCTGACCAGAGCCGCATGCTGTTCGACGGGATCACACTCTTCGACACGCCTCAATCCGAGGCGAGCGGGCAATTCGACATCACTTCGGAATCGTGGGAGGCGCGCCAGACGGTCACGTTGCCGGTGACGCTTGCTCCAGGCTCCAAGACTGTCCGGCTGTCGTTCACGAACAACCTTCGCAGCCAACAGGTAGACAGCGAGGGCAATCGCCCCGACCGAAACCTGAGCCTGGATCGCGTGGTGGTCAGCATCGGCGGCTGGACCGTAGCGGAGGTCGAGCTCGAAACTCTAGACAGGACGGGCTGTGGCCGCCCCAGAGGAGACTACTACTGGATGTCGGGGAACTGCACGCTGGAGGTCCCGGTCACGATTTTCGCCCCGGGGGGCTACAACGTAGACGTTGTAGCGCATCAGGATCGGGCTGGCGATGAAGCGGCCCGACTCGCCATCGAAGTGGTATCCCCGGACGGCAGTTCCCAAGGTGAGATGGCAATTCGCCGGAAGCTCGCCGACCTCCACCAAAAGCTCTTCGGCATAGCGGTGTCCGTAGATTCGCCGGATGTCAACGAGGCCTTCGAACTCTTCGTTGAGGTGTGGGATCGCAAGCGGAATTCCGAAGGGCGGAATTTCTCCAACTCAAACTTCCAATGCACGGAATCTGGCGATCATCTCTACTTTGAAGGCCTTGTGCCCGATGCCCGCCGGTTTAACGAGTACGGCGGCAGCCAGTTGGACTTCGCTCGCATCCGCGAGTTCACTCGCGGCATCGACATGACCGACCCGCACCACGTGGCTAGGACGTGGGTGGTCACGCTAGCATACTTGCTGACCGACTACCGGTACCTGTACTTCTAGGAGGCACGTGATGAATCGCCGGGATTTCATGAAGGTCATGACGGGCGTGGGTGTCGCATCCGGCTTCCGTGTGCCCCTAGCTCGTGGCGCCAGCTACAACGGCAAGCTGTTCGTGTTCGTTCAGGCCGACGGCGGCTGGGATCCCACGAGCTTCTGCGACCCCAAGACGAACGTCGGCGGCGAACCGACCATCAACAATTGGGCGCTGAACGGCGAGGTCCGGCAGGCTGGCAACATCCGCTATGCGCCGTTCGCCGGAAACCAGGCTTTCTTCGAGAAGTACTACCGGCGCATTCTGGTGGTGAACGGCGTCGACGCCCAGACGAACTCCCACACCGCCGGCGTAGTCCATAACTGGAGCGGGCGGATCTCGGAAGGCTACCCGACGACCACAGCACTGCTGGCCGCCCACAATGGCGCCGGCCTCTCGATGCCGTACCTGAGCTTCGGCGGGTTCTCGCAGACTGCCGGTGTAGCCGTGTTCACGCGCCTGAACAACCCAGCCGAGATCCGGAACATCGCCAAGCCCGAACTCAACAGCGGGCTTGCGGATCGGCGGCCGTTCTTCGCGCCGGAGGACTGGGAATCGATCACGACCCACCGCGACAAGCGCATCGCGCGGCTGGCGGCGGCCCCAAACATCCTGCCGCGGGATGCACGGAACCGGGAACTCTACGCCGGGGCCTTGGGCGAGGACGCGGCAGAGGGGCTGCGCTCGTACGCCGACATGATTCCCGACCCGGATGAATTGCAGCCGGTCGAGGAGTACGATCTGCTCCGCAGCAGGCTCAAGAGGCAAGCGCAGCTGACCGTATTGGCGTTCAGGGCGGGGGTCGCGGTCAGCGCGGACCTCCGTCTGGGCGGCTTCGACACGCACGACAATCACGACCCGGAGCAGGGCTGGCTGCTGGGGAACCTGACGAGTGCAATCGACTACCTGTGGGACTACGCCGAACTTCACGGGGTTGCGGATCGCATGGTGGTCGTAGTGGGTTCGGACTTCGGGCGGACGAACAAGTACAACGCGGAGTTGGGCAAGGACCACTGGCCGATCGGCAGCTTTCTGGTCATGGAGAAGAACCAGCCGTGGACAAACCGTGTGGTTGGGGAGACGGACGAGCTGCACTTCGCGCGCCGGGTCAATCCTTCGACGCTGCAACGGGACGACGCGGCCGGGACCCTGATTCACCCCAAGCACATCCACAAGGCGCTACGGAAGTACCTCGGCGTCGCCGACACTGCCGAAAGCCAGCGATTCCCGTTCCACAACACGGAAGAACTGCCGCTGTTCAGTTAGACGCACGCTCCACCACTGTGATGAAGCCCGCCCGCGCTTGGGTCCTTTGTGTGCATCGGTTGAAGGCGGCGTGCGATCCTGCGGCCGCCCACTCAATGCACGCACGGCGCTCGTAGCTAGTGTCGGCGCAATAGCGCTGGGGATCCCAACGTTTCAGGTTGGTCTAGCGCAACTTTACGTCCGCCGCGGAAAGGCGCTGATTCCTTGCGGGTGCGAACGCCGCCCGGCTGTCGCTCCAGCCGGTAGCAGTCGGGGCAACTCATGGAGGTCACAAGACGGATTGAAGCACTCCGACGTCAAAGGATCGCCGTTGGGCGATTCAGCGAACGCACAGGCCGTAAGGTGAGTGAACGCCGAGCAGCCCTCGAAACAAGCAATGCGGAGGCCGACCCGCCGTAAACATGGGGAAGGCTGCCAGCGACCGGAAAGCGAGCGACACGCGCACCGGTGGTCTCCGCCGGGGTATTGGCGTCGGCATGTGCAGAAGAGGGAAGCAGAAGCAACACGGGAAGCCCTGTCGGTAGCGCACACGCGTCAACCGGGGACCCGCGAGGGCCAGCTTGGGCCGGCAGGGTGGCGGAGAGGCCCGTATTAGTGAGGACGCCGGGTAATGCCGATGGAGCGAAGGGGCCTCGGTTGAGAGGAACGTATCGAGGCGCTAGCGGAGGACAGGGCTACCCGGACGGATGCAGGTCTTTGTTCCGAATCAGCCTCTGCAGAGCTTGAGCAACCGCCAGTGCATCAGACTTGCAGTCGAGGATCGCTGCATGAGATTGGTCCTTCTTGGTCGGTCGATGCTTGACGCGAGCAACCAATCCGACTTCGGCTATTGCAGCCTTGATCGATCCGACGCTGAGCACGGCGAACTTGCCCGTCTTAGCCACTCGATACCGCTTCTTTCGAATCGCTTGAAAAACGCACTGAACCGCACAGGAAAGATTTGATTCTCCGCAACACTCAAGCCAGTTAACCAAAAGGCAGGTTTCACCCGGTCGCAGTCGAAAGACAGCTGTTGACGGGTTTCCAGATCGCCGCATTTTCTCCGGGATTCAGGATCTTTTCAAGTGATCCGTATCAGAAATCTTGGGAATTGCCATGCGCTATTCTTTTGCTGTGGAAGAAATGTGGCTAGGGCTCCCAACATGTTGCTGTCGCTGCGGCCATTTGGAGGCTCGTCGGCTGTCAAGGCCTTTGATTCAGGATCGCTGCTCACTGCAGATACGCGTCGACTAGTTCAGCGGTATCGTCAAGCGTGTCCCTAAAGTAGGTCAGGATTCCTGACTGCGGGTCCAACACTCGCTCTTCCACTGTTAGCAAGACCATTAGCGCAGCGGCCAAATCCCTAGCCTCGCACCCTTCCTCGGACTCATCCTCAAGAAGGGTGACCAGAGCCTCCAAGAACTCGGGAGTCGTTCTATCGAAGAGGTCGCTGCACGTTTCCGAAAGGGTCTGGGATTGCCCAGCTGTTAGGTCGCGCGCCATCAGTGTTTCCCAACTTTCACGGTGTTTTACACGCCGGTTTGTTGCACTTACAGCCTAGAGGGCGGTCTAGCCACAGCGTTGCATCGTCCGATGGCGACCTGCACAACTCTCTCGATGCAGTCAATATTATGCATCATGGCCTAGGATGGATTCGCACTCGCGTAGTGCTCTGGCGGGATTGACAGTTTGACCTGTGTCGTCTCGCACTTTCGGACATGGGCATTGACTGTCTGGATCGTGGCCTCGGGCGTGCGGTCCCGGTGTGGCAAGAGTAAGGCACAGCCAAGAGCTGCCCATGCCGCATAGAGGGGACTTAACAGATTGGGTTTGATCTTGGCAGTCCTTGGGCATCCTCGATCATCACCGCATCGCCCATCCCGATGGGCATGGCAGCACCTTCGAGGGCATCGCTAGAGCCAGCCGCAAGCAGGGCGGCGGGTCCTTGCTGCCCCGCCCGGCGAGACCTGACCGGCCAGCTGCTCACCGAGAGCGCCATCGACGCCCTTCCGGCCATTCCGCCCCAGTGCACCTGCCAGACGCCATGCTGATCGACTGCACAGCCGACATCGGCTCCTGCAGCCCGGATTGGCTGGAGAGGGTTCCGCGGACCACCGTCTTCTACCGCGTCAGGATTGGGTTGGGCGTGTGCCGATTGAGGAGTTGCGGAGAGGCTGGCAAGATGCGGCACAGGCTGCGTTGGGCCAGTCACGGAGTTGACCCCCAGCTGCGGATCCGTCGGCGCAGTCCGGAATCCCGATGGTGGCGGCGGTCCAGGACTGGCATGGCTTGGGCAAGGCAGGTTTGGCCAACACTGGCGAACGCGGACGGCAACTGGTCGAGAGTGCCGCAGAGGGCCTGCACGTAACGTTCGTCGAGCAGGTCGGCGGCCAGGGCTGCCTGCCCTGGCTGATCCTGCATGTCGCGCCCCAAGTTCACGCGTCCCAAGCGGCGGTGCAGCTGGAGCTTGGCGTTGGGGGAGCAGTGCTCGGCCGGATTGTTGGTCCGTTCCACGACCGCGACGACTTGCCCGCTGGTGTCGAAAGCCACCAGATGTCCGAAGAGCTGGTGGAAGTAGCGGTCGAGGTACTGCAGCACGATTGCTGCGGACCTCGCGCGGGCCCGCAGGCCGTGCCTGGACCACTTGGCGCAGGTTGTCGCGGTACTCCGAGGCCGAGGCCTCGATCGAGGCCAGCCGTGCCGCTCTGCAAGCGGGGCAGGCCTGCGACCAGTCGCGGCCCCGCAGCGCGTCATGGCGCATGCGCAAGGCTGCGCGCAGCGCGGCGAACGCGGCTTGGCTGCGCTCGAGGCGCACAGCGATGGCAGGCATGCCAAAGCAGGGGTGAAGAACGGGTTCCAGCAGTTCCCGGACATGCTCGAGAGTGCGCCGCTGCCGGTGTTGCAGCGTTGGGGACAGGCGCTGGCTGGCGTGCCGCTCGAAAGCGCGACAGCGCCGGTAGCAGTCCGCAGTCGGCAGGGCGGCAGTGCAGTCGGCAGGTGCGACTGCCATATGCTGCTCCCGCGTGTCGAGCTGCTGGCGGAGGACGGGGCTACCAACGGTTGGGAGGATTGTCCGGAAGCGGGGTTGGCGGAGCTAGGGCAATCGCTGGTTTATCGTTCTAGCGGCCGAGGATCGCAGCATGGGGTTGGCCACCCGGCAAGGGATTGTTGATGGGTCCTGTTAGTACAAGGCCGGAAGTATCAGGTCAGAAGTCGAGGGGCGAGAGTTCTACCGGCTTGTCCCACTTGCGGGTGAACAATGAACCGAGTCTCATCATTGCGTCGAACCTCTCAGGATTCGTGCTCCTGTAGAGCAACAGCGTGTACATTCGGTTCACTGCTGCCTTCATGATCTCCTTCATCTCGGGCTGAGTGATTCCGGAATAGCGGGATCGCCCCGCACATTCTGGACATTCCAAGCCCGCGTGACAATCTTCGATCGGGCCGTTGCGGAAAGCCAAGGCTACGATCGCCTTCGCCTCACGTGCCAACTGTTCTTGCTCTCTTGTCAATTGGGGCCTCCGGCGGCGATTATCCGCGCGTCAGTTAGTCCGAAGGCACTGTCCAAGATCGCCCCCGGCAAATCATGGGACCGGCGGTTCCGACGGACACCGGACGTCCTCTGGAAGTGTTCAGCGGCGCCGCCGTGAACGGTTCTCATCAGGTAGTGTACGCGCTTGGCTGAGAAGCGACCGTAGGCCCACTCAGACCTGCTCATTGCCCGATCCCGGCAGCCGGTCTCCTGGAACGATTTTGGCCGACCTAGAGTTCGCCAACCGGCCACAACTATGGACAACACGATCCCCACTCCACAACATGTAGGTTATGCAAGCTGCAGGAGCGGCTCGGTGGCACTACACTTGTGCCACAAGGAGGACGAGTCTCAATGCGCCGCAGACCTCCTTCCTGTGCAGTTGCGCTTCCACTCCAACGGCCGTCGCGATCTCGGCCGCCTCCGGTCTCGGGGTCGTGTCCAGGCAGTTCCCAATCAATCGTCCGTCGACGGTTCGACCACGTGTCGTGACGCAATCCAATTGCGCCACTTTCTGACGGATCGTGGTCCAGTTGTCGCAGACCCCGCACCGGCCAGCCTACGCCGCCGCAGATGCACCGCGTGGCACGCAAGCAACGGCCGCGAACAGGTTCAAATCGGAGGTTTCTCCCGAAGGCCTTGAGCGGGCCGATCCGAATTGTCAGGTGCGGTAATCGGCGTTTATGCGCACGTAGCCTTCAGTTAAGTCGCACGTCCAGACAGTCGCCCGTCCCCTGCCTTCCCCGCGCAGACGGAACTCGATCTCGACCGAGTCGCCCTCCATGGCTCGCTGCACCGAAGCCTCCACGAAGTCGGCTCGCATGCCGCCCGAGCAAACCTGCGCGCCATTGATGGAGATATCGGCATCGTCCGGACGGAAAGGCTGTCCCGACTTGCCCGCAGCCGCTAGGATTCTCCCCCAATTCGGATCTGCCCCGGCGATGGCCGTCTTGACGAGCGGGGAATTAGCGATCGCCATAGCGATCCGCCTAGCGGCGCCTTCCGACTCCGCGCCCTGAACCGCGATCCGCGCCAGCTTGGAGGCCCCTTCGCCGTCCCGCACGATGTCGATCGCCAGCGCTTTGGTCAACCCGCCGAGCGCCTCCGCGAAGGCAATCACAGATTCCGCACTCTCCCCGACGGTCACGCCCGAAGCCCCGTTCGCCAGCAGGAGGACGGTGTCGTTCGTCGAAGTGTCCGAGTCCACCGTGATGCAGTTGAAGCTTCGTCCCACCGCCAGCCGGAGGGCCTTCCGCAAGTGCCCCGGCGACACGTCTGCATCTGTGAACAGGAAGCTCAGCATGGTTGCCATGTCCGGCATGATCATGCCCGCCCCCTTGGCCATTCCCGCAACCCGCGCTGTGCGGCCCCCGACCTCGAATGACGCGCAGCGCGCCTTCGGGACGGTGTCGGTGGTCATGATGGCCTTGGCGCATGCCTCGAACTGGCCCCGGTCCAGGGACCGCCACAGGCCGGGCAGAGCATCGGGGATAACGTCCTCGGCGAAGGGTTCGCCGATCACCCCCGTTGAGGCCACCAGCACCTGATGCCGCGGCACGCCGGCCAGAGCCGCTGCCGCCGCTGCCGTTGCTTCTGCCACAGCGGCTTGGTTGGGCGTCGCGCAGTTCGCGTTGCCGGCATTTGCGACGACCGCGCGGGCCTTCCCACCGCTCTCGCGCAGCGCCTTCGCGCTGAGCTCGACCGGGGCTGCGCGCACGCAGTTCTTCGTGAAGACTCCCGCCGCCGCCGCTGGGCGTTCGGAGACCATCAGCGCTAGGTCATCCCCTCCGTGCTTGCGGATGCCGGCGCGACCCGCTGCGAAGCGGAATCCCAGCGGCAAGTGTGATGCGGTCAGTTGTCGCATTGGCCAAGTGCCTCGTTCGGCGCCAAGCGCCAACCGCGCAGAAACACCGGTGCAGCCATGCGCCGGCGGCCCTCGAGCTGGACTTCCCGCAATACGAGATTGCCTGCCCCGCAGCCCACGGCGAGCCCTATGCGGTGGACCTTGGCCAGACCAGGCTCCAGGTCTCCTCCGGCGGCGGGGACGGCATCCCAGATTCGCAGGCGTCGATTCCGGAAGTAAGTGTGAATCCCCGGCCAAGGGTCCAACCCCCGCAGCCGGTCGTAAATCGAGACGGCGGGTAACGACCAGTCGATCAGGCCGTCCTCTCTGCGCAGCATGGGCGCATATGTGGCCGCCGCGTGGTCTTGGGGTGTTGGCTGGAGCGTCCCGTCTAGCAGGCGGTCTAGCGTTTCCAGCAGGAGGTCGGCACCGACCGGGGCGAGGCGTCGAGCGAGGTCGGAGGCCCTCTCCGACGGGCCGATCTTGGTACTCCGGCGGAGGAGGATGTCACCGGCATCCATCTTCCGCGAGATGCGCATGGTCGTCACGCCCGTCTCGCGCTCTCCCCTCACGATCGCCCAGTTCAGAGGCGCGGCCCCCCGGTACTTGGGAAGGAGCGACGAGTGCACGTTGACACAGCCGTGGCGAGTGAGGACGCGGATGCGCTTGGGAATCATCTGGCCGTAGCCGACCACTGCAATCACGTCAGCATGGCACGCTGCCATTCTGGCGAAGCTTTCGTCCTCGCCCACGCGCCGCGGCTGCGCCAGGGCCAAGCCCAGTTCGGCGGCTCGGTCCTTGACAGCGGGCGCCTTCAGCTTCCTCCCCCGGCCGGCCGGTCGGTCCGGCTGCGTGATGACGAGGCGCACGTCGTGACGGTTCGCCAATGCCTCCAGCGACGGCACGGCGAACTCTGGTGTACCGATGAAGATGGCCCGCACTTCAGGACCACTCGCCCTGCCTGGCTAGGTTGCGGATCTTCTTCTTGATCAATCCACGCTTCAGCGTTCCGAGGTGGCTGAGGAACAGCACGCCGTTCAAGTGGTCGTTCTCATGGCAGATCGCGCGTGCCAGCAGACCCGTGGCCTCCACCTCGCCGTGGCTGCCGTCCACCCTCCGGAAGCGGGCCCTCACTGTCGCGGGCCGGGTTACCTTGCCGGTGAAACCAGGGATCGAGAGGCAGCCTTCCGTCCCGACCTGCTCGCCATCGGACGAGACAATCTCCGGATTGATCAGCACCTGAGGCTCGGACCGCGTGTCCGGCCCTGAGCAGTCGATCACCGTCAGGCGCTTCAGCAGCCCGACCTGCGGCGCCGCCAGGCCGACGCCTTCTGCGTCATACATCGTCTCGAACATGTCACTGACCAGTCTCCGCAGTTGGGGCTTGCCGAACTCGTCCTCATTGACGGGTTCGCACACGGTCTCTAGGACCGGGTCTCCGTACAGTACGATCCTGAGCAGCATCGACGCGTTTCGATTGCGGTCTCTCCATGGTAGTCGGGCGGGAGCCTGCCCTGACGATCACGCCCCAGCAGGCGGTGGGGCGGAGGAATCTCGGGCCCGCGATCCTTGGTCTACAATCGGGCGCATGGTTCGAGTTCCGGCTTGTCTCATCCCCACCTTGCTGTTCGCGGTTGGCCTTGCCGCCGCCCCGTGGGAGAGGCACACGATCGATGCGTCCGGCGAGGGTGCCGACGGAGTGCGGGTCGCCGACGTCAATGGTGACGGCCTGCCGGACATCGCGACCCCCTGGGAACAGTCCGGGCACGTCCGGGCCTACCTGCATCCTGGTGCGGGCAAGGCCGCCGGGGAGTGGCCCGCTGTGACGGTGGGCATGGTCGCCAGCCCGGAGGACGCTGTGTTCGCCGACATGGACGGCGACGGCCGATTCGAAGTCGTCAGCTCGACCGAGGGTGACGAGAAGACCGTTTACATCCACCAGTCGTCCGGCGAGTCCTATCTGGATCCGGCAGGCTGGGAGACCCGCGCGGTGACCCGCTCGGTGGGGAAGAACCAGTGGATGTTCGCCCATCCGATGGACGTTGACGGGAACGGGTCAATGGACCTCGTGGCGGGTTCGAAGAACGACTTCGCCGCCATCGGGGCATGGCGCTTTCCGACAAGTGCCGGGGGCAGGGCCTCTTGGAGCCGCTGGTACGGGGCCGGATGGGTGATGTCCATCCTCTCCCACGACATGAACGGGGACGGGGCGCCTGACATCGTTGCGAGCGATCGGACAGGTCCGCGGCGCGGTGCGCTCTGGTTCCAGAACATGCCCGGAAGCGCCGCGTGGCCGGTCGTTCGGATCGGCGCCGAAGGCGAGCACGAGGCGATGTTCCTCGACGTCGCGGATGTGGACGGCGACGGCCAGACAGATGTGGTGATGGCTGTCAAGGGAGGCCCGATCCAGTTCTTCCGCAGCACGTCCGCGAGGGGCAACAGGTGGCGGACGCACTCGATTTCGGTGCCGCCCGGCTTCGGCACCGGGAAGGCAGTGGCGGTGGGCGACATGGATCAGGACGGGGACGCCGACATCGTCTTCACTTGTGAGGGTGCTGAAGGGGACCTGTCCGGGGTTGGCCTGTTGAGCAATTCCGGGGACGCGACCGCCTCCGAGTGGGAGGCGACGGACGTGGGCGGCCCGCAAGGCACGAAGTTCGACCGCATTGAGCTGCTTGACCTAGACGGCGACGGGGATCTGGACATTCTCACGAGCGAGGAGACCGACCTGCTCGGAGTGGTCTGGTACGAGAATCCCGCGCGCTGACGATCCGTCCGCCGAAGGCCGCGGGCACGCGCCCCCGTGCCAAGCGCCCAGAGCGCTCTGCTGCGAGACACCCTTTCTGGAGTCAGCCCGCGATCTGGCGGGCATCCCGCGGCACATTCGGCAGCGCTGGGTAGCCCAGCGCTGCCTGTAAGGTGGAAACATGCAACAGGCGTTCCCCACCGGTCCGGATTCCTTGGGGCACTTCGGCCAGTTCGGCGGGCGCTTCGCACCCGAGATCCTGGTCACCCCGCTGCAGGATCTGGAGGCCACCTACGAGCAGGTCCGACACGACCCCGGCTTTCTCGCGGAGCTGGGTGAGCTGAACGACCGCTATGCAGGCCGGCCGACCCCCCTGTTCCATGCTCGCCGCCTCAGCGAGGAGCTGGGGGGAGCCCGCATCTTCCTCAAGCGCGAGGATCTGCTGCACACCGGTGCCCACAAGATCAACAACTGCCTTGGACAGGCGCTGCTGGCGCGCCGGATGGGCAAGCGGCGGATCATAGCCGAGACAGGCGCGGGTCAGCACGGCGTCGCAACCGCGACGGTCTGCGCGCTCTTCGGCTTGGAGTGCGTCGTCTACATGGGCTCCGAGGACATGCGTCGCCAGGAGCTGAACGTCTTTCGCATGCGTCTGCTGGGCGCGCGCGTCGAGGGAGTGCACGCCGGCAGCTGCACCCTCAAAGAGGCGATTTCCGAGGCCATGCGCGACTGGGCCGGCAGCTTCGAGTCCACTCACTACATGCTCGGCTCTGCGCTCGGACCGCACCCCTATCCGATGATCGTGCGCGATTTCCAGAGGGTGATCGGGGTCGAGGCGCGCCGGCAGTTTCGGGAGATCTCTGGGGGCGGATGCCCCGACTTGCTGATTGCCTGCGTCGGCGGCGGCAGCAATGCGATCGGCCTGTTCCACGCTTTCTTGGCCGACGAGGGCGTTGAGATGGTCGGCGTCGAAGCCGGGGGGCGTGGCGAGAGCCTCGGAGACCATGCCGCACGCTTCGCCGGCGGCGTCCCCGGTGTGCTTCAGGGGACTCGCAGCTACATCCTGCAGGACGAGGATGGCCAGATTGCCGGGACTCACTCGGTGTCAGCCGGCCTGGACTACGCCTCGGTCGGCCCCGAGCACGCCTGGCTGCGCGAGATGGGCCGGTCCAGCTACACCTCTTGCTCCGACGAAGACGCGGTCTCCGCCGTGCGCATGTTGTGCCATCTAGAGGGGATCCTGCCCGCACTTGAGTCGGCCCACGCCGTCGCAGAGGCGATCGCGCGGGCGCCGGGATCTCCCGGCCGCTCGATCATCGTCAACCTCTCCGGCCGCGGGGACAAGGACATCGGCATCTTGCGGGAGAACCTTCCCGAGATCGGATAGCAGCGGTTCTTCGGGCTCAGTCCGCGTGGCGGCCCAACTCCGCGCTGCGCCGCGCCGCCAGCCCCGTCTCGATGAAGTAGGGGATCGCGTCCGCGCCAGGCTCCCCGTGCCGGGCCTTCCGCCCGATCCGGCGCATCCAGTCGCGCGCTGTCGACTGCGACTCTGAAAGCGCCGCTGCCGGGGCTACCCGGCGGCCGCGCCGCATAACGGGCCGCAGCAGGTCTTCCGACGGGCCTCCAAGCGTGACCGGCTCCGCGCCCGCGCCGGCCCAGCGTCCGAGTCCGGCCCACTGCCCGGCGGGTGGGTGCGTCTCGTCGTACAGCAGGTCGGCGGCGGGCC
>JAJDWM010000060.1 GCA_022825595.1 Bryobacterales bacterium
AGGGCCACATCGAGCGCTCGGAATCGTTGTTGTACCCGTGCGTGTCGGCGTAGCGAGCCACATCCATCCAGTCCATCGCCATTCGCTCCCCGTAGCGCGGCGAGGCCAGCACCCGATCCACCGCTTCTTCGAAGGCGGGCTCTCCTCGGCGGGCAGCATCCCGGCCAAATGCCACGATCTCCGGCCAGCTGGGCGGCAGTCCGTGCAGGTCAAGGGTCATCCTCCTCAGCCAGACCGCGGCCCCCGCCTCAGGAGACGGGGCTAGGCCTTCGGCGTCCAACCGCCCGAGGACGAACGGGTCTATCCCACTCCGGACCCATGAGGGATCCGACACGGGCGGCGGGGCCGGCCTGCGGGGAGGTAAGAATGCCCAGTGGCTTTCGTAGGCCGCACCCTCGCGGATCCACTGCCGCAGCAAATCAACTTGGAGCGGATCCAGAGCGGCCCGGTTGGACGACAGAGGCGGCATTCTCTCGAACTCGTCGGCCGCGCCGACGCGGCGGAGCAATTCGCTGGAGTCCGGGTCACCCGGAACGATCGGGACGCGGCCGGAGAGCGTTCTCCCAGTGGCAGACTCTCTCTGGTCAAGCCGCAGCCCCGCCTGGCGAGGGGCGGCATCCGGCCCATGACAAGGAAAGCAGTGCTCGGCCAGCATCGGCCGCACGTCGCGGGTGAAGTCGACCGGCTGTCCCGGGATGGCCCCGATCGCCGCGCCTCCGGCGAGCGCAGCCAAGCGACGCGCAACCCATTCGAGACGATTCAGTTGCATGGACCGATGCCGCCGGACCCGTGCCCATGATAGCCACGGGCGGACCCGTCTGGCCCACGGCCGCCGGTCATCAGGGGGCGCTCCTCGGGCTGACGCCACGGGACGATCCCGCTCCCTCAGGCCGGGCCATGCCGAGCACGGGTGTGGCGCAGCGGCGGAGTTGGCAGCTGTTGGAGCAACTCCCTGACGGTCACCAGCCTCACCGGGTGGATGATCTCAGGGGCAATCTCGGCCAGCGGCTCCAAGACGAACCGCCGCTCGCACATTCTCGGATGGGGAATGACCAAGCCCGCTTCCGCCCGGCGCTGCCCTTCGTAGAGGAGGATGTCAATGTCAAGCGTCCGCGGAGCGTTCCAAGCAGGTCGTCGACGCCCACGCCGACGCTCGATGCGCAGCGCGAGCTCCAGCAGCGCCCGCGGGCTCAGGTCCGACTCCAGGCAGAGGCACGCGTTTAGGAACGGACCGCCATCTGGGCAGTCCAGCGGCTCCGTCTCGATCAGCCGCGAGCGCGCCGCAACGCTACCATGCCGGGCCAGCGCACGAACGGCGAACTGCAGGTGCCCGCGTCGGCAACCGAGATTCGATCCGAGGCCGAGGTACGCCCTGACAAGGGGCTTACTTCGAATGCTGGGCATTCGGATACGGTTCTGGAGCGCCGCACGGCCCGGCGGCCCACGTTGGCGCGGCGGCGGCAATAACCCCAGCATCCAGCTTCAGCACCCAACTTCGCTGAATTCTGTATAGCCCAACCGATGGGACGGGACAAGCACTTCCGCCTATTGATCGCTGATTCATCACGCCTTGTCAACCGTTCGATGTAGTCCCCATTCGGTACACCTCGACACCGGCCCAGGGGACGCCGTGCTCGGCCAAGGCTGACGGCTTTCTGACCTGGATTCGGGCCGCTGATGCCGGGAATCGCTCTAGCAAGGCCGCCGCAACCCTCTCCGCTATGGCCTCGATGAGAGCGTAGGGCCGACGGGCGGCAACTCGCGCCGCCTCGCGCCGCACGGCCACGTAGTCAATGGCGTCCGCGATCGAGTCTGTCCTCGCAGCGCGGCTCACATCGCAGCTCAGCTCGATGTCGACGAGAATCGGCTGCGGGCATTTGCGCTCCCGCTCCGTGCACCCGACGCTAGCCTTCAGCGGGATCCGGGGAATCAAGATCTTATCCGGCATCGCCCGCCTCCAAGACCTCCGCGAGAACCTCCAGGACACGGCGGCACGGCGGCACGTCGTGCACACGCACGACCGCCGCCCCGTTCATGACCGCCGCCGAGACCGCCGCAAGCGTCCCTTCCAGCCGGTCCGCCACTGGAAGGCGGCTGGGCAAGCTCCCCAAGAAGGACTTGCGCGAGGGACCGACAACGACGGGATACCCCAGATCGGCGACATCGCGCAGGCGGCCAAGGATCTTGAAGTTCTGCCTGGCCGTCTTGCCGAAGCCCAAACCCGGGTCCACTGCAATCTCCCGGACCCCGGCACGGTCGGCGGCTTGAGCCTGGCTCTCCAGGTAGGCGCAGACATCAAGCACCACATCTTCGTATTCCGTATTGCCCTGCATCGTCGCGGGCGTGCCCCGCATGTGCATCAGCACCACACTTGCACCCGTGTCCGCAGCTACCCTGACCATAGCGGGGTCGCGCAGTCCACTGACGTCGTTGATGATCGCTGCGCCGCCGTGCACGCAGAGCCGGGCCACACGGGCCTTCCTGGTGTCGATGGAGATCGGCACATCAGTGTTGGAGGAAAGCCTCTCCACAACAGGCAGGACGCGCCCCAGTTCCGCGTCTTCACTAACGTCGGCCGCTCCAGGCCGCGTGCTCTCTCCGCCGACATCCAAGATGTCCGCGCCCTCCGAAACCATCTCTAGGCCGCGGTCCACTGCGAGATCGGGGTCCAAGTAGCAACCTCCGTCAGAGAACGAGTCCGGAGTGACGTTCAGCACGCCCATGAGGAGCGGCCGTGGCGAATCGAAGCAGCAGCGTCGGGGCACCTGCCTCCCATTGTGCCCCTCAAGCCTCGGGACGCCATGGAACGCCATCGCGCTCTGATATCCTTGCCATGCAATGCGACAGACGCGCCGGGAAGTGCTGGGCACTCTTGCCACAGCGGCGGGGGCCGCACTCGGGTGCGGACCCCGCGCCTCGCGCGAACGGCCCCCGAACGTCCTCTTCCTGCTCACAGACGACCAGCGCTTCGACATGTTCGGAGCCGGGGGCAACCCGATCATCCGCACCCCCAACATGGACCGTCTCGCAGACGAGGGGGTCCTCTTCACGAACAACTACGTCACGACCTCGATCTGCGCGGTCTCGCGGGCGTCGTTCTTCACTGGCCTGTACGCCCGTTGCCACGGAATCCACGGCTTCGCCACGCCGCTGAGCGACGAGCAGCACCAGCAGAGCTATCCGGTACGCCTGCGCGAGGCGGGCTACCGCACGGGCTTCGTTGGCAAGTACGGTGTCGGCAACGCGCAGCACATCGAGGACGCCGCCAAGCGCTTCGACTACTTCGAAGGCTGGCCGGGCCAGGGCCAGTACTTGGTTCCCGGCCGGGCGCACATGACAGAGCACTTAGGGAACCAGGCTCTGGAATTCCTGCAGGGGACTACCACCGACCAGCCGTGGAACTTGTCGGTCAGCTTCAAGGCACCCCACGTCCAAGACGGGGTCGCACCGTACTTCATCAACGATCCGAGGCTGGATGATATGTACGACGGCCTGCGGCTGCAGCAGTTTCCGCACATGGACGGCTCGTACTATCGGTCCCTGCCTGAGTTCCTGCAGGCCGACACCGAAAGCCGTATCCGATTCGAGCGGCGCTTCGGGACGCCGGAGCGGTGGGAGGAGTCGGTCAAGCGCTACTACGCGCTCATCCACGGTGTCGACCTCCAGATAGGGCGCATGCTCGCAGCACTTGAGGCCAACGGCCAGCTGGACAACACCGTTGTCATCTTCACTGGCGACAACGGCTTCTTCCTCGGCGAGCGAGGCTGGGCCGGCAAGTGGTACATGCACGAGGAGTCGATCCGCACGCCGATGGTCATCCGCGACCCGAGGCCGGGTGCCCGGGCCGGGACGAGGCGCCGGGAGATGACCCTGAACATCGACGTCTGTCCGACGATCCTGAGCGCGGCCGGACTCGAAGCGCCGCCCTCCATGAACGGCCGCGACCTGCTCCCGCTCGTCCGGGGCGAGTCACCTGACTGGCGCACGGAATGGTTCTACGAGCACCTATTCGAACATCCGCGCGTTCCAAAGAGCGAAGGAGTCCACACCGGCGACTGGAAGTACTTCGTCTTCCATGAAGCGCAACCGCAGCATGAGGAGGCGTATCATCTGGCGGTCGACCCCCACGAAACGATCAATCTGGCAAATTCTGAGCAGCACGCCGCCGCACTCGACCGACTGCGGAGCCGAATGCAAGCTTGGAAAGAGAATCTTGAGGCGTGGACCGTTGACAGCCCTTGGTCTGAGCCAGCCTGAGCCCCCGGGGCCATCGGCCGACCTGCCGCGGCCCGTTCGGCGGTGCGGCGGCTCGCGCGCGGCATCGGACCTGAACGTCCTTGTAGTCGAAAGGCGTCCCGGCACCTGCAAGACCGCCGGCCGAGGAATGGGTCGGGAACGGCGGGCCAAGGGCCAAGGAGGCCTGACTGCGAACAGGTCTCCATGCAGGGCCCGGCTGGCGGCTTAGCTCACCATCCCATCCAAGGGCGAGCTAGCCGAAGCGTAGAGCCGCCTCGGCATGCGACCGGCCTCATACGCTAGCCTCCCGGCGTCGACGGCCAGCTTCATCGCTTCGGCCATCTTCACCGGATCGTCCGCCAAAGCAATGGCCGTGTTCATCAGGACACCATCGGCGCCGAGTTCCATGGCCAGCGCGGCGTCCGAAGCAGTGCCGACCCCCGCATCGACGATCAGAGGGACGGCGTCAATCTTCTCTCGCAGGATTCGCAGGGCCGCGGGGTTTTGCACCCCCAGCCCGGATCCGATGGGAGCCGCCAGCGGCATCACTGCGGACGCCCCCGAATCGATCAGCTTACGCGCGACTATCAGGTCATCACTCGTGTAGGGGAGCACGACAAAGCCTTCCCTGACCAACGTTCGCGTCGCCTCAAGGAGCCCCTCGGTATCCGGGTACAGCGTTTCGGAATCTCCGATCACCTCAAGCTTGACCCAGTTCGACATGCCAACTTCCCGAGCGAGCCGTGCCGTCCGAATGGCGGCATCGGCGGTGTAGCAGCCGGCGGTGTTGGGTAAGAGGAAAGTCTTCTCCCTGTCGATGTAGTCGACCAAGGATTCCTTGCTGGGGTCATTCAGGTTGACCCTCCGCACGGCCACGGTGACCATTGACGCTCCGGACATCCGGTGGCAACGGCGCATCTCTTCGAAGGTGCGATACTTGCCAGTACCGACGATCAAGCGCGAAGCGAATTCGCGACCAGCGATCCGGAGGCTCATGTCTTCGATGGTAGCGGGTGCGGGCCAGCGGCTTCCGGGGCCGGCTGGCAGGATCGTGACGGGGCGATGTTCGTAGACGAGGCGTTGGTGAAGGTCCGGGCCGGGGACGGCGGCCGCGGCTGCGTGGCCTTCCGCCGGGAGAAGTTCGTCCCTAGGGGCGGCCCCTCCGGTGGCGACGGAGGAAACGGTGGGGACGTCGTGCTGCAATCCACCTCCCGGCTCAACACCCTGACGCACTTCCGCTACCAACCCGAGCAGATGGCTGAGAACGGCCGGCATGGCGAAGGGAGCAATCGCACGGGTCGGTCCGGGCGAGAGCTCGTCCTGGAGGTTCCCGCCGGAACACTCGTCTACGATGCCGAGAGCGGCGAGCTCCTGCGCGACTTTGACGGGCCGGGACAACGGTTCCTTGCGGCGCTCGGCGGACGCGGCGGGCGCGGGAACACGCGCTTCAAGTCCTCGACGAACCGAGCGCCCCGCTTCGCCGAGGACGGCTTGCCGGGCCAAGAGGCCACACTTCGCCTGCGACTCAAGCTGCTGGCCGACGTCGGGCTGGTGGGATTCCCCAACGTCGGCAAGTCGACGCTGATCTCAGTCGTCTCCGCCGCGCGCCCAAAGGTTGCCGACTATCCCTTCACGACACTGCACCCCAATCTGGGCGTGGTGGACCTCGGGGACTTCGAAACATTCGTGATGGCTGACATTCCGGGGCTGATCGAGGGCGCACATGAAGGACACGGCCTCGGAGACCGGTTCTTGCGCCATATCGAGCGCACGAAACTTCTGGTGCACATGGTGGACCTCAGCGACGCGGACGGCCGGGACTGCGTCGAGGACTTCGAAATCGTGGAGCGGGAACTGCGCAGCTTCTCGAGCGCGCTGGCCTCGAAGCCGCGCATCGTGGCAGGCTCGAAACTGGACGCAATGCAGGATTCGGGCCGGCTGGAATCCCTTCGAACGCACTGCGGAACGCGTGGCCTCGAAGTCAAGGCAATCTCATCCGTCACGCGTTCGGGAATCCGCGACCTGCTCGAGTGCGTCCGGAGGCGCCTACACGAGATGCGCAATTCCGCTCAAGCGCCTTTGGAGGAGGGGAACTAGTGAGGCTGGGACTGTTTGGCGGCTCCTTCGACCCCATCCACGGCGGTCACGTTGAGGCTGCGCTCGCAGCCGCTGATGCATGCCGGCTGGACCGTGTACTGGTTATTCCCAGTGGCCATCCGCCGCACAAGCATCGCGGCTGTCGCGCGAGCTACGAGCACCGCTACCGGATGGTCAGTCTGGCCTGCGGCGCGGACCGGCGCCTCCGGCCGAGCCCGCTGGAGCAGCCGCGCGCCTCGGGCAAGCCCCACTATTCCGTCGACACGGTCGACGCCGTGCTGGCGTCAATGGCCCATGAGCCCCCCTTGCGCCTGATCCTCGGGGCCGATGCTTTCGCGGATCTGGCTTCATGGAAGAGCGTTCGCCGGGTCGTCGCTTCGGTCAGCTTCGTGGTGGTCACCCGCCAAGGGTACGAAGCCCACGCAGGTCACAGTGCGCCCGCAATCCCCGAACGGATTGTGCACTGCGCACACCCCGCGTCGTCACGGCTGGTCCGGCACCGGGCCAAGATCGGGGGATCCCTGGCCGATCTTGCCCCTCCCGAAGTCTGCGCGTACATCTGGGAACACGGCCTGTACCGCACGGAAACGGTCTAGTCGGAGGGATCAAGTCAGGGCCTTGCGCCGTACAATTGGGCAATGAGCACAAGGCGCCATTTCCTGTCCATGCTTGCGGCTGCGCCCCTAGGGGCCGCATCCCCCGATCACTGGCCCCAGTTCCGGGGACCCGCCTCGCTGGGAACTTCCGGCGACGATCCGCGCCTGCCGGAAGCTTGGAGCTCCACGGAAAACGTAGTGTGGAAGACGCCCGTTCCGGGCATGGCCTGGGCGTCCCCTATCACGTGGGGAGACCGGATCTTCTTGGCGAACGTGGCCAGCGAGGGAAGCGTGGAACCAGTCAAGAAGGGGCTCTACTTCGGCGGGAATCGTCCAGACATTCCGCAGGATCCGCACCGCTGGTCGCTGCTGGCGATCGATTTCGACACCGGCGAGGTCGCTTGGGAGACCGAACTGCGCACGAGCGTTCCGCCCGCCCCTCGGCACTTGAAGAACTCCTACGGTTCCGAAACACCGGTCACTGACGGAGAGCGGATCTTCGCGCACTTCGGGTATCTGGCCACCTGGGCCCTAGACATGGACGGCAACGTTGCCTGGCGGCGGGACTGGAAGCCCCACAAGATGCGCAACGACTGGGGCACGGCGGCGTCGCCCGTGCTGCATGGGGGCAGGCTGTACCTTGTCAACGACAACGAGGAGCACTCCGTGCTGACCTGCCTGGACAAGGACAACGGCAAGACGATCTGGGAGGTCGAGCGGGAAGAGGGCAGCAACTGGTCCACACCATTTGTTTGGGAGAACCGCTCGCGGACGGAGATCGTCACCACCGGCACGGACAAGGTACGCTCCTATGACGAGGACGGAAAGCTGCTCTGGGAATTGGGCGGCATGTCTTCGATCGTGATCCCCGTGCCGTTCGCGGGCCACGGGATGCTGTACATCGCTTCGGGGTACGTGGGCGATCAGAAGCGACCGGTGTTCGCGATCCGCCCTGGGGCCACTGGCGACATCTCGTTGCACGAGGGCCAAGCGGAGAACGACTTCATCGCTTGGCACCAACCCCAAGCGGGCCCCTACAACCCTTCGCCGCTTCTATACGAGGATCTCTACTACACGCTTTACGACCGCGGATTCCTCACGTGCCACGATGCGCGGACCGGCAGCGAAGTATACGGCAAGCAGCGCTTCGAGGCGGGAGCAAACGCATTCACCGCATCCCCTTGGGCCTACAACGACCGTGTATTCTGCCTCAGCGAGGACGGAGACTGCTTCGTCGTCGAGCACGGGCGGGAGTACCGCCTAGTGCGAAAGAACTCCATCGGCGAACTGTGCATGGCCACACCGGCCATCTGCAGGGGCAGCCTTCTGCTGCGGACCGCCGAGAACCTGTACCGCATCGGGTGACGTCCTGACGCGGCAGTCGTCCGGGCCGACCGAGAAAGGCTGCCCGCGACCGATCCTGACGGGGCCCGATCTGATACCGATCGCAGGGCGCGCCAACCTGCATCGGGCTCCGCAACGCAGCGCTCGGTCAGCAGCGCCGCCGGACCCGCCGTCTTTGGAGACGAAAGAGGGGATCAGGGCGCGAACGCGGCCGAGACCTTGGGGAACACTGCACGCAGCCGCCGCGTCCGTTCCGGGGAGCGAAGCGACTTCAGCGCCTTAGCCTCGATCTGGCGGATCCGCTCCCGAGTCACCGAAAACTCCTGACCAATCTCCTCAAGCGTGTGCTCCCGGTCGTAGCCGATCCCAAAGCGCATCTTGATGACCTTCTCTTCCTTGGGGGAGAGCGTCTTGAGAACCTCGCAGGTCTCGTCCCTAAGCGTAGAGTCGATGACCGTCTCGACCGGAGACTCGACCTCCTTGTCCTCAATCAGGTCGCCGAGGGCGGACTCGCCGTCCCTGCCTACCGGCGTCTCAAGCGAGACCGGATCTCGGGAAATGCTCTTGAGCTTCTGAACCTTCTCGGCCGTGATCTCCATGCGCTCTCCTATCTCGTCATTCGTCGGAGTGCGCCCTAACTCTTTCTCCAGCTCGCGGGATGCCCGCAGGAACTTGTTCATCGACTCGTTCATGTGCACGGGTATGCGGATCGTGCGCGACTGGTCGGCGATCGCCCGCGTAATCGCCTGACGGATCCACCAGGTAGCGTACGTGGAGAACTTGAAGCCCCTGCGGTACTCGAACTTCTCGGCTGCCCGCATCAGGCCAATGTTGCCCTCTTGGATCAGATCCAGCAGGTGCAGCCCTCGGTTGACGTACTTCTTGGCAACGGACACGACAAGCCTGAGGTTGGCCTCCACCAGCGCCTTCTTGGCCTGCTCGGCCTCGTCCTCGCCGAGCCGTAGCATCTTCGTGCAGGCGCGCGCCTCTGTGGCGTCCATCTGGTACTTGGCCTTGGCCTCGCGCAAGTCCT
>JAJDWM010000354.1 GCA_022825595.1 Bryobacterales bacterium
GCGATAGGTGCTGGAGAGCATGATCAGCCGGTGCATCTCCTTGATGCTCCATCCGCTGTCGACGAACTCGGCCGCCAGCCAGTCCAGCAGCTTCGGGTGGGACGGCGGATCGCCTTGGCGGCCAAAGTTGTTCGGCGTGCCCACGATTCCCCGCCCAAAGTGGCCCTGCCAGATTCGATTGACCATCACTCTCGCGAGCAGCGGGTGGCGCGGATCCGTCAGCCACTTGGCCAAGTCCCTGCGCCCTGCGCCCTGCGCCTCGTGCCCACCGGCGGCAAGCGCCCGTGGCAGCCTCGGCAGGACTGTGTCGCCGGCGGCCTTCCAGTCCCCCCGCTGGGTCATGCGCACCGGGTAAGCCACTTCGGCCTTGCCCAGCACCGTGGCGGTCGGCAGTTCGAAGCTGGCCTTTGCCGCTGCCTCGCCGAGTTGGACCACGAGCGTGCGACGCCTGTCGAGTTCGTCCGGCGTGTACGGCAGCTGTGGCTCGTAGCCGGCCGGATTCTCGCGAAGGCCGGCCTCGGTGAGAGCCCGCTCAAGAGGGACGGCCAGCGATTGCTGCTCCGCCGTCCTCTGCGACCGCGGAACGCGGAAGGCCCGGACGACCTCGGCGTCGAAGCGCTCCACGATCGATTCCTCGAGTCGCTTGCGAACGGCGCTGTCGAGAGCCTTGATGGCCCGCTGGAGGTCGAACACCTTCAGCTGTCTGGGATACGCGGAGTAGTACCCGAACTCGGACATCTTGTGCACTGCCGGGACACGTCGAATCTGGCTGCCGGCAAAGTAGGCCATCAGCTGGTGATACTCCCGCTGGCCGATCGGGTCGAACTTGTGGTCGTGGCACCTTGCGCAGCCCAAAGTGAGCCCGAGGAAGGCCTCTCCTGTCACGTCGACGGCATCGACCAGCCACTCGTAGCGGAGCTGGTGGCCGTTCAGTGCCGCCTCGTGGTAGACCGTGCCGATCGTGTACATTCCCGTCCCTATGCGGGCCTCGAGGTTGCGCTGCTTCTCTTGGGGTATCTCGTACGATCCGCGCAGCTCGATGTCATCGGGCCAGATCTCGTCCGCCGCCAACTGTTCTTGAACAAAGCGGTCGAATGGCTTGTCGTCGTTGAAGGACTGGATCACGTAATCGCGGTAGCGCCACGCGTCTGGGAAGTAGATGTCGGTCTCGAAGCCGCCGCTGTCCGCATAGCGGACTACATCCAGCCAGAGCCGACCCCAGCGCTCCCCGTAACGGTCCGACGTCAACAGGCGGTCGATCACGGCCTCGTGCGCCCCCTTCGAATCGTCCCGAAGGAACGCCTCCACATCGGCCGGGTCAGGCGGCAGGCCGTGCAGGTCGTAGGTCGCGCGACGAATCCATGCGCGTCGGCTGGCCTCGCCGACCGGCTCGAGCCCCCTATCCCGGTGCTTGGCGGCGATGAAGCGGTCGATGGGCGATAGCGACCATCCAGTCGGGTCATCCGGCAGTGGCGGCCGCACCACCGGCTCGAAGGACCACCAACCGCCCCCTTCCGCTGCGGGACCGCCCTGTGGCCACTGGGCACCGTCGTCGATCCACTGCCTCAGCAGCGCCACCGCCTCCGCGGACAGCGGGTCCGACTCCGGCGGCATGGACAAGTCCCCGTCCCGCACGACTGCCCGGTAGAGCAGGCTGCTTTCTGCGTCGCCCGGTTGGATGGCCGGGCCCCTAGACCCTCCGCGCAGCAGCCCGTCCCGGGTTCGAACGTCAAGGCCTGACAACTGCGCTTGACCGTGGCATATGCCGCAGTTCTGCAGCAGCACATGCAGCGCATCCGAGGGAGATGCGGCACGGGCATCGCCGACCGTCACCATGACGGCAACTAGAAGCAGAAGGAGGTACATCCCTGCTATACTAATTGAACCCGGTTGGCTTGGGCCTGTTCACCAAGCTTTCCCTTGGGGGGGCTGTTGGTACCAGCCTCCCCAGCTTCTTTCGGCGCAAGTTGCCGCAGGACAGGATCCTTGCGGTGCGCGCCCTTGACTATCCGTGCGAGGCGGCTGGTCCTCGCGGAATTCCACGGTGCGTAGTACCGCTCCGTGGTCTTGACGCTGCTGTGGCCCAGCAGCGCGCTGACGTCTTCCATCGAGACGTCCGCCAGCAGCAGCTCGACCGCGAACGTGTCCCGCAGCCGGTGCGGGTGGAAGTCCGGCACGTTGGCCCTCTTGGCAATCCCGGCCAGGCGCGAGCGCCAGTACCGGGCCACGGTCTGGGGCCGCGACTCTCCCGTCCAGAAGAAGAACCCGCCGCTGCGTTGGGGCAGCGCTCGGAGGGCGGCGGCCACCGCATCCGGCAGCTGCACCGTCACCAGCTCTCCCGTCTTGGCCCGGCGCAGCACGAGCTCGCCGTTCGCGCGGAGGTCTTCACGGCATAGGGTGGCGGCATCGCGGATCGCCAGGCCGCCCCAGCGCAGCAGGAGCACCATTGCGCGCTCCGGAGACCCCTTGCCTGCGGCGGCGACGAGGCGCAGCACGTCCTGCCGGTCCAGCGGGAGGGTCGGCGAATCCTTCGCCTGCGGCGGGCGAATGCGGGCCGCCGGCGATTGGTCGACCCATCCCTCGGCGACCGTGTGTTTGAAGAACGCCTTCAGCCGGGCCAGCTCGGTGCGCCTGGTGCTGGCCGCCAGCCCCCGCCCCGCGAGCCAGTCTCGCAGGATGTCCGTGTCGATCTGGCGCAGATCAGCCAGGCCCCTCTTGTCCGCGAACGCCTGCAGCGACCGCAGCAGGCAGCGGTAGCCGCACTGCGACGACTCGCTGAGCTCGCGCTGCCGGATCTCGTCCAGGTAGGCCTGGGCCGCAGCGGCCAGCGTCACCGCGACACCTGCGCGGGGAGGGTGCCGTTTCCGGGGAACGCGTCCGGGTCGCCGCGCGGGAACCACTTGTAGAGGGTCGTCGGGGTGACGCCAAGGCTCTTGGCGATCGCCTGCCGCTGCAGGCTCGCGTCCCGCAGCAGGGCCTTGGTGCGGCTGACGACCTCCGGGTCGAAGAAGATCGAGCCCCGACCCCAGTGCTTGCCCTGGGCCTGGGCGGCCCTGGCGGCCAGCTTGGTCCGCTCGCTGGCCAGCTCCGCCTCGAAGGCCGCCAGCGAGGCGAACAGCTTGAAGACCAGGCGCCCCCCGGGCGTGGACGTGTCGATGGCCTCGGTCAGCGAGACCAGATGGCAGCCGCGCTCCCTGAGCCGCGCCGCGAGGCCGAGCAGGTGGCGGGTCGAGCGGCCCAGCCGGTCGAAGCGCCACACCACCAGGCTGTCCCCGGGCCTCAGGAAACCGAGGCAGGCGTTCAGCTCCGGCCGGCTGGCCAGCCTGCCTGAGGCCCTGTCCCGGAAGATCCGCTCGCAGCCCCGCTGCTCGAGGGCCAACACCTGGGCCTCGGGGTCCTGGTCCACGGTGGAGACGCGCGCGTAGCCGACCAGCATCGGGAATATCAGCCTCTCCCTCCAGTCTAGGCGCCCGGCGGGGCTGAGGCCATTGCCGACGCGGAACGGGCGGCCCCGGGCCTCCGTGGCGGGCCGGCGGGGCGTGTCCGCAAAGGGGCCCTTTTACGGACGGTCCCCGGGAGACATCCGCCGGCGGTCTCCACCGGCCGGCACAGGCGCGCCGCGCTGTGCGCGGGCGGGAGAGGTCCTACAATGGAGGTCCTGATGCCCGATTCCCCGTCGCCGCAGCCGGACTCCAAGCGCCTGTTCGACCTGCTCTTGGGCTTGAAGATGGAGCCGGGGGGCGCCTATACTTTCACTCAGGAGGTCGGGAACATGGCCGCCGCCAATCTCATCGCGCGCTTCGAGTCCAAGCTGGATGCTCAGGGCTCTCGCTTCGACTCCAGGCTCGAGGCCCAGAACACAAAGATCGACGCCCAGAGCACGCAGACGGCCTCGCTGAAGTCCGAGATTGCCTCGCTCCGCTGGATGATCGGCCTCGGGTTCACCCTGCTGGCCCTGCTCATCACCCTGCTGCGCTTCCTGGGCTGAACCCGGCCCCGTCCTTAGTCGGCGTCGTCGGGCTTGCGAAACCCCCACACGCCGATCAGCGCCGCGCCGACGATCAGCGCGCAGACACCCGGCCAGCCCTGGCCGGCGAAAGTGAGGGCGTACCCGGCGATGGTCAGCACCGTCCCGGGGACGAGCATTC
>JAJDWM010000635.1 GCA_022825595.1 Bryobacterales bacterium
GGTGGACCAGCAGGTCGTCGACGAATCCTCCTTGAGGGTTGAGCAGGCCGGAGTACTGCGCCTGGCCATCCTTGAGGTTGGCGGCGCGGTTGGAGCAGACCGAGTCGATCAGGTCGACGGCTTCGGGCCCGCGGATCTCCACTTCTCCCATGTGGCTGACATCAAACAGGCCCACACCCGACCTCACCGCCATATGCTCGGAGACGATCCCCGAATACTGGACAGGCATGTGCCAGCCGCCGAACGGCACCATCCGCCCCCCGCTCCTGCAGTGCATAGCGTGCAGCGGAGTTCGCTTGAGCTTTGGTTGATCCCGGCTTCCCGTCATGCGGTCACACCCGGGAAAATAGGGGCTGCCGCCGCCACTGCCGGGAAGTGTACAAGGTATCATCGGGTCCCGCGCCTGTCAACGCTAAAGCTACATCAAGGTGCGTCGTGCAAGGTCGCTCTCTCGTTGTGGGTGAGAATCCCACGGCAGAACTGCCGCTCCGGTTCATTACGTTCGTAGTGTGCCCCCGGCCTTGGATTGGTTTGCCCATCCTCAGCAGGAACCTGGGACAGAAGTACCGCTCAGTGTGGCCAAACGGAATGTAGATCGCTTTGTTGAAGCCGCGGCGGTCGGGCCCGTTGCTCAGGTGCTCGCCGAAATGCGCCTTACCGAACATACCCGGGCCATGCCCGGGTGATTGCAGCACCTCGGCGACGACGACTCCGTCTGGGTGCAAAGTGTCGCTGTCCTCATGAGTGCTGTAGAGGTCAGTGCCGACACCGAGCCGCTTGGTCACCAAACCGGCACGACGTCGAAGCGGGTCAGGTCGACTCCGTCCGAGGCTAGTGCGTCAATGGGGAGTCTCAATCTCCTTGTTGCCGTGGGCGTCGGTTCTGCACCGGCCCAAATCGTCGCTGACCAGAGGGAGGATTTTGGGACGGGGTTTCGGGGCGAGTCCGGTTCCGACCAGCACGAGTGATGCAACCAGACATGGAGCGAGAACGAAGGGCTACATTGTGGTCGACTTCAGATGCCGCAGACGCGACGTCAGTTCTTAGCCGCCTCGCTCGCGGCTTCGGGCGCTGCACAGGAAGTCCGCCCGAACTTCCTCTTTGTCATCACGGATGACCAGCGCTGGGACATCATGGGCGCGCCCGGCCATCCGTTCCTCCAGACTCCAAGCATCGATCGGCTGGCACGAGAAGGCAGTCGCTTCTCGAACGCCTTTGTCACGACGTCTCTCTGCAGCCCGGCGCGCGCTAGCTTCCTCACCGGACGCTATGCGCACGCCCATCGAGTGCTCAGCAATTGGGAGAACATTTCCGACGACGAGATGCGCCGTTCGTTTCCCGCTCTGCTCTATGAGCAGGGCTACGAGACGGCCTACATCGGCAAGTTCCACATGGGTCGCGATCCGGATCCCCGGCCCGGATTCTACCGATGGTCGACGTTCCCAGGCCAAGGCAGCTAAAACGACCCCGCTGTCAACGTGAATGGCGATGTGCAGCGCTTCAAGCGGCATTCGAGCAAAGTGGTCGCTGATTAGGCTGTCGAGTGGCTCGGGGGCGATCGTCAAAGGCCGTTTTGTGCGGTGGTCGGCTTCAAAGAGTCGCACGGTCCGCACACGCCGCCTCCTCATCTCAAGAACGTCTACGCCGAGCGTCCGGTCGAGTTCGATGCGGTGAAGCCGGAGCACCTCGAGGGCAAGCCGTCCGAGGTCAAAGCATGTTGGTCACACTCCTAATTGCTCATGGTCCTTGTCCTGATTGGGTGCGGGCCCCACGGGACATGATCGAATCCCTGTTGCTCACGTGCGACGCGGTAGTGACGGAAGGGCAGTTTTTCTTACGGCGTCCCGTCCAGTCCATCGCCGGCAGGAGAATGTTCTCAAATTCGTCCGGCGCAGCGCACTTTGCTGTTCGTTTCCGCTGGCGGATGGAATTGACGCCATTGTCCGAGTGCCGCGAAATATCGCGATGCCGAATGTCCCCTGTGGACTCGCGCTCGGTTCGCCGCGACCGTACAGCCGGGCCGTGGGGCGCGACGGCCTCGCGTGCGGTGTCGCCGATCGTGGCGGGCCTCAGCGTGCGAGAACGGGGCAATGCCGTCCGGGGTCAGCCCCCAGCAGATGATTCGCCACGACGAGTCCTACAAGGCCATGTTCTCGCACGCGCGGGTCGTGAGAGGACCTGGCTCGCGGGTTCGTCGCCGAGCTGATTGCGGGCGGCGAGGAGTGGGTGGTGCGCCTTGACTTCTCCACGCTGGAGCCGCTGCCGACCGAGCGGATCGATTCGAACCTGCGCAGCCGCTCCAACGACCTGGTCTGGCGCGTCCGATTCCGCGATGCGGAGGACGGTCCATAGTGGCTGCACGTGGTGCTGATGCTGGAGTTCCAGTCGAGCGTGGACTGGGGCATGGCGCTGCGCGTGCAGGGCTACGCGGTCCGGCTGTTCGAGAGTCTGTGGCAGGGGCGGCGTCCTGGCCGGGACGATCGGCTGCCGGCGGTGCTGGCGGTCGTGGTCTACAACGGAACCGTCCCTTGGACGGCGCCGCAGGCGCTGGCGGACTTGGTCGGGAAGGGCACGCGGCTGCGGGCAGAGGCCAAGGTGAGCCGTCCGCAGTTCGTGGGCGAGAGGTACGAGCTGATCGACATCGGGTCGTACAAGCTGGAAGGGCTGTCCGAAGGCAACCTAGTGTCGCTGGTGGTGGCGGTGGAGAGAATGACGGGGCCGGGCGAGGCGACGGCCGTGCTAGAGAGGGCGCTGCGGCTGCTGTCGGCGGCGGAGCGGGAGAAGCTCAGGGAAACGTTCCTGAACTGGTTCCGGCTGCTGGTGGCGCGGACCGGGGTGGACCTGAATGTTCTGGCGGATCCAAAGATGTTGGAACGGATTGAAGAGACCGGAGTGTTGCGGACGACACTGGAGCAGCGCTTTCAGGCGCTGCGCGACGCGGATATTGCCGAAGTCGAAGAGCGATGGCTGGAGCGAGAGCGGCAGCCGCTGGTACGCCTGGTGGGTCGGAAGTTCGGCCCCGATGTGGCGGAGGTTGCGGCTGGGCTTCGGGCAGGGATCAGCGACGCGGACCGGTTGGAGGATGTAGGCATGTGGATTATTGACTGCGACAGGGGTAGCGAACTGCTCTCACGGCTGCAGGGAATCGGCTAGCTCGGCCATTGGCACGGCGCTGGCTTGTTGCAGGGCGGAACGGACGCGGATTGCAGAATGCCGTTCCAAGCCGCGATCGACCGGGTGCGGTCCGCATGTCCGAACTCCATTGGCCCGTCCGGACCTAATCCTGTGTCCCAACTTCGCGATCTACCGCAGGAGCCAGCGGCACCGGATTCCGGTTCTGTCCTTCAGTTCCGTTTGCGCAGAATGGAATAGGCGCCATGCCTCTCAGAAAGTCCCACCTCTACTCCTCGCTCTGGCAGAGCTGCGACCAACTGCGCGGCGGAATGGACGCCTCCCAGTACAAGGACTACGTCCTCACGCTGCTGTTCATGAAGTACGTCTCGGACAGGT
>JAJDWM010000343.1 GCA_022825595.1 Bryobacterales bacterium
GTTGTACCATTTGGCGGAGCAGCATAACCGAAGTGGCCGGAGCTTCGCCATTTTCATTGATCGAGTACGGGAAAAGGGGGATCTGTGATTGCAGCACTAACGACGCCAGACGTGCTTGGGGGCATGTTCTTCGCAGTTGCGGCCCCACGCGAGGCACCCGCTCCCGAACCCGTGCCGGGACCGGAGCGCGTGCCCGGTCGGGGCCCCGAGCGGCCGAAGCTGCCGAACTGGGCAATCGGAGCGCTCGTGGCCGTAGGAGTGGGCGCAGGACTGTGGGTCTACACATCGGGCCAGCAGTCCCCCGCGGCCTCCGGAGGAACTCCGGCCGCCGGGATACCGACGGTGACCGTGGAGAAGTCGAGATTCGAGAGTGTGCTGCGGATCGGCGGGACCGTCGGAGCCATGAACTACGCAGTCATCCGCGCGCCACGGATGGAAGGCGGCCGGGACCGAGGTCGCGGGTCGTCAATGACGATCCAGACGATGGCCGAGGGCGGGACGATCGTCGAACCCGGAACCGTGGTGGCGGAGTTTGAGTCCAGGGCGACGCAGGACTCCCTAGACACCTATGCCTCCACACTCGCCCAGACGAAGGCCACCGTGGCGGCGCGCAAGGCCGAAATGCAGATCGCGACCGAGACCCTGCGGCAGGACTTCCGCACGACAAAGGCCGAGGCGGACAAGGCGGCCTTGGACCTTCAGACGGCGGAAGTGCGTTCGCTGATCCAAGCTGAGATCTTCAGGCTGCTGGCCGAGGAGGGAGAAGCGTCCTCTATCCAGCTCGAGCGCGAGGTCGAATTGCAGGAGCAGGCTGACGCGGCTGAGTCGCGCAGCCTCGACATCACGGTCGAGCAGGACGTCAAGCGCATGGCGCGCACTGAATCCGATCTGGAAAAGATGAAGGTCCGTACGCCGGTGGGTGGTTTGGTCGTGGTCGACACCATGTTCACGCGCGGCACGTTCCAGCAGGCATCGCCCGGGGACCAGGTTTACGCGGGTGCCTTGTTCATGCGCGTCGTGGACCTGTCCAGCATGGCGGTCTTCGCCCAGCTGAACCAGGCCGACACCCAGCTCGTGGAGCTGGGCACGCCTGTGTCAGTGCGCTTGGACGCCTATCCGGATGTGGCCTTTGAGGGGCGCATCCGGAGCATCGGAGCGATGGCGACCTCCAGCGGCAGCGGTAGCCGCCGGGGCCCGCCCGGGTCGAGCGGGTCGCGAGGTGAGTGGATCAAGAAGGTGCCGGTCGAGGTGGAGATCCTGACCGAAGACGAGCGCATCAAGCCAGACCTGTCGGCCAGCGCGGACGTGTTGGTCGAGTCCCGGCCGGATGCGCTGGTGATCCCTCGCGCCGCAGTTGGCGGAATCGGCGAGCGGCCCGTGGTGTGGGTCCAAGGCGACGCCGGCTTCGAAGCCCGCGAGGTTAGGCTGGGAAGCATCGGCAACACCAACGTTGTGGTTGAATCGGGACTGAAGACCGGGGACGTCATCGCGGCCCAAGCGCTGGCGGAGGAAGACACGCAGCTGGCACGGCTCTAGGCACCGCTGAGCGCCCATACCGGTCGCCAAGTCCCTCGGTCGTGCGTGCTAGCATCAGATTGGCAGGCGCGCCGTCGGTCAGCCCCTGTGTCCCCATCGTCTAGCCAGGCCTAGGACACCGCCCTTTCACGGCGGCAACGCGGGTTCGAATCCCGCTGGGGACGCCACCCCTGCCCCCTTGCGCGGCAGCCGGTCTATAGGAGCCCGCGCAATCGCAGCGGTTTGGCGCGGCATTGCGCCCTCTGGCCCCGTCGGATATTCTGTGTGCGTGAATTCGGCCGACGTGGCGGCTGTGGTCTGGAGCACGAGGCCACAGCGGGAGGGCCCTTGGGAGGCTCCGGCACGGTCCCACAGTGCAGGGTCGCCATTGCCCACACCGGCGGACCGAACGGGCCTTGGGCGTCGGAACTCGGGGCGGGCGCTGCGGTGCGGCTAGCGCTGGCCAAGGCTTCGGTGGCCCGGTCCAGAGTCCTACCGGCGATCGCGGTCGCGGCGGCACTCGCCGCGCAGCCCACGGCCAACCTGCAGAGGTCTGTGGAGCTCCTGCTCCGAGGCGACCTCGAGTCGGCCGAAGCGGCAGCAGCCCTCGCGCTGGAAGATCCCGCCACCAAACCAGTCGCCCAGGCAATGATCGGATCCATCCGCCTGCGGCAGGAGCGGTACCGGGAGGGTGTGGATCTCCTCGAGAGCGCGGTGGAGGCCAACCCGCGGTTGCTTGGGGCTCGGCTCAACCTTGCACACGCGTACGCCCTCGCCGGTGAGCCCGCCCGATCAGAGGCGACGTATCGGCGGGTCATCGAACTTGCCCCGGACAATGCGGCGGCCCGACTGGCGCTCGCCCGCGTCGAGAGCGCCAGGGGCAATTACCGGGCGGCATTGGCCGTTGTCGGACCCGTGGAGGACAAGTTGCGGGAGTCGCCGGATGGCCTGCTCGTGCTGGCGGAGGCACACGCGGCAGCGGGCAATCGGGGAGCAGTGCTGCAGCTCGCCGATGCCTGGAAGCGGCACCGGGGTGTGCCAAGGGAACCGTCGATGCGGTTCGCCCTCTCAATCTCGAAGGCCGGGCTCAACCAAGAGGCCATCGCGATCCTCGAGAACCTCAAGCTCGAAGGGCTGGGGTCCTACGAGGTGGCCTTCAATCTAGGCGGGCTCTACCTGCTCGAAGACAACCTCGCCAAGGCGGCGGAGAACTACGAGCTCGCGGTTGGGTTGGACGACCAGTCGGTGCCAGCGCTCCGGCAGGTGGCCCTCATCGCGGAACGCCGAGGCGAGCTGGAGAAAGCGCTGTCGTACCTGATCCGGGCCAAGCTTGAGTCGCCGGACGACGCCGGGATCCAGTTCTCCTTCGGAACGGTGGCCCTCCGGCTGGAATTGGCGGAAGATGCCAAGCAAGCCCTCTCGCGGGCCCTCGAGCTGCAGCCCGGACACCGCGCGGCCCGCTACTGGCTGGCGACCGCCCACGGCGCGGCCGGGGAGTATGACAGCGCGCTGGCGCTCTACAAGGGACTGCTGTCGGAAGAGCCTGATGAGGCGCAGCTGCACTACGCCGTCGGCACGGTCCACTATCTCCGGTCGGAATTCGCAGTGGCAGCGCGGCACCTGAGCGAGAGCCGCCGCCTGAAGCCAGACCAGCTGCTGTCCCCCTACTACCTGGCGATGATCGACCAGAAGGAGGGACGTTTCGCAGAGTCCATCCGTGCGTTCGACGCAATCTTGGAGCGGCACCCCGAGCACGCTCCGTCGTACGAGGGACTCGCCGTCTCTCTAGTCAAGGAGCGGAGGTTCGAGGAGGCGAGGGAGAAGTTCGAGACTGCGCTGCGGCTGAATCCGAACTCGGTCAGGGCCAGCTACCAGTACGGGCAGCTGCTCGTGCGCCTGGGCCTGCGGACCGAGGCCCAGCGCTACTTGGCGATCGCCGAGGAACTGCGCCAAAAGGACGAGGAAGCGCAGCTGGTGCGGACATTGCTGAACCCGCACTAGGAGAGGCTCGCAACAGGCGCATGGCGGCGGAGTCCGGAGACGCTGGCAAGCGCTCGCGGCGTGTCGCAGGAGCCGCCTGGCCGCGCCTCGCTATGCACTTGGCCGGCCCTTGGCTGGCGGGATGGCTGTGGGTGCTGCCGGCGCTGCCTCAGGACGGCGCAGCCGACCATTACGGGCGGGCTGTGGCGCTGCTCGAGCAGGGCCTGTGGGATCCTGCGATCGCCGAGCTCCGGCTGGCGATCGAACGGTTCCCGCGGCAAGCCGGTGCTCACGTCGCACTCGGGGTCGCGCTCAGCAATACAGGCGAACTGGAGGATGCGCTGGCGGCCTTCCGCGTGGCCGTGAGCCTGGAACCTCACTCGGGGAAGGCCCGTTTCAACCTCGGGCTCGCGCTCCGAAACTTGGGCCGATCGGAGGAGGCGGTCGCCGAGATGGAAGAGGCGGTCCTCCTGGAGCCCGAGCTGGAAGAAGCACGGATCGAGCTTGGCCTGCTACTGCAGCGGCAAGGGGAGTGGGACCGCTCGGTCGAAGTGTTCGAGGACTTGCTGGAACTCAACGAGAGTTCGGCCCTCGGGAACCACTGGCTCGGCGTTTCGCACCAGCAGCGAAAAGAGTTCGGAAAGGCGATCGAACGGATCCGGCGCGCAACAGAACTCGACCCGGGCCTGGTTAGGGCACACAACAGCCTCGGGACGGTTCTCGCAGAGACCGGGGGCGTCGAGGAGGCCGTGGAGGCGTTCCGCAAGGCAGTGGCGCTGGCGCCTGACGACCTTGAGATCCGGCTGAACTTGGGCGTTGCCCTGCGCAACATCGGGCAGAGCGAGAGTGCGGTCGGCGAGTTGCGCGAGATCCTGGACCTTGGCCGAGGCCGGCCGGAGACCTCGCTGTTCGCGGAGGTGCAGCACCAGATCGGCCAGACGTTGGCGGGCACGGATCCGGAGGCTGCCGTCAGGGCGTACGAAGAGGCCCTCGACATCGAACCGGAGAAGGCCGAGTCGTATTACGGCCTCGGGCAGGCGCTGAGGCGCCTTGCGGCACGCGGGCGGATGCGTGTCCAGGGCCAGCTGGGGCAGACCGAGTCCGCCGGGAGACAAATCGCCGCCGCCAAGGAGAGCGCAGAACGGGGAGACGTGGAGTCCGCCCTCTCGGCGGCGGAGCGGACTGTTGAGAGCTTTCCCGGGTACGCGCCGGCGCATAGCTTCCTCGGATACCTGCTGGGACGCCAAGGCGACCTTGACGGCTCCGTGCGGCATCTGCGCCGGGCAGTCGAGCTGGAGCCCGAGTCGGCCGAGGCCCGGTACCACCTTGGTTTGGCTCTGTGGTATCGGGGCGAGCGGCTGGTGGCGACAGCCGAGATGGAGCATGCGGCGCGCCTCGACCCTGCGATGGCCGAATCTGCCGCAGCGTTGGGCATGGCGTACAGGGAGCAGGGGCGCAACGATCTCGCCAGACGGTACCTGCAGCGTGCAATCGCCCTGAATCGCAACCTGCCTGCGCCGTATGCGGACCTGGGCGTCGTATTGCTTGCCGCGGGCCGCGGCGGAGCCGCTTTGGGGCAGTTCGAAGCCGCGCTGAACTTACCCGCGTCAGCGGGGCCGATCCCAGATATCGATGTGGCCATAGAAGTCATGCGCGCGGAGCTCGAGAAGAGCCCGGGTAGCCCCGAAGCACACAATGTGCTGGGCCGGCTGCTGGGGAGGGCGGGCGCGGACCCGCAGCAGGTGTCGGCTGCCTTCCGCGAGGCGATAAGGCAGCGTCCGGACTATCCGGAAGCGCTCAACAACCTAGGCCTAGTCCTGACGCAGACCGACCAGACAGAGGAGGCCCTGGAAGCGTTCAGGTCCGCTGTCCGCTTGCGTCCGGACTTTGCGGAGGCCCGGGCCAACTTGGGCGGCGTGCTGGTGATCGTGGACCCAGACAAGGCCGTAGAACAACTGCTGGCCGCACTGGAGCTGGATCCTGGGCTCGTCAACGCCCACTACAACCTGAGCCGGGCGCACAATGCGAAAGGAGACCGCGCCAGCGAGATCGACCATCTTGAGCGGGCGGTAGGGATTGATCCGAGCTTCGCGAGGGGGCATCTGGCGCTAGGCCGGGCGTTGGTGGCGAACCGGGCGGTTGATGACGGGGTTGTCCACCTGGAGAAGGCCCTCACACTGGACCCCAGCCTCGGGGAGGCGCGCTACCAGCTGGGCCTGGCGCTGGCGCGTGCCGGGCGACGCGAGGAAGCCCGCCGCGAGCTCGAGGCGAGCCGTCCTCTGATCAGCGAGAAGCAGAAGGGCGAGACAGCGACCGTGCTGATGCGGGAGGCCCGAGCGGCGCTGGACACCGGAGAAGTCAGGGCGGCAATCGACAAGCTCCGCCAGATCGTCGGCCTGGTGCCGGCCTACTTTGACGCCCAGCTCGCGCTGGGCGAGGCACTGGCCCGCAGCGGCGATCCGGCATCGGCAGCGGCGGCGTACCGCCGGGCGGTCGATCTCCGGCCCGACTCGCACGCAGGGTTCATGGGCTTGGGAGACACGCTGCAGTCGCAACGCCTCAGCGAAGAGGCGGCGGACGCCTACAGGTACGCCGTTCGGCTTCGCCCGTCTTCAGCGCTGGCGCACATTGGACTTGGCGAAGCCCTCGCAGCGGCCGGCTACGAGGAGGAGGCCATCAGGGCCTTCGAAGCCGCGGCCCGGCTGGACCCAAGCAGCACGCGACCCGCGGCGGAGATCCAGCGGCTCTCCGAGGAGCTCCGCCGGCGGCGGCGCAGCGATATGGTCGCCGCTCTGGTCGAGGGCAGTTCATCGAGGCTCGGCAGCGTCGCGATGCGGCCAGGGGACGGGGACGATCCGGCGCTGGTGAGCGCATTCGAGGACGAGATCCGCCTGGGGAACTTCAAGCAGGTGGAGCCCCGCCTGCGGCGCTATGTGCGCGACAACCCCGACTCGTGGTGGGGCCACTACGCCTTGGGCTATGTGGCATTCGCGCAGAAGAAGGTCACCGACGCCGTCGGCGCGCTGGCCAGATCCCTGCGGCTGAACATCGACAACGCCGAAGCGCACAAGATCCTTGGCAGGGTGCTGATGCTGATCGGCCAGTACGACAGGGCGCGGGTCGAGTTCGAGATGGCGGCGCGGCTGAACCCGGGCTCGGCAGAGATCCGCTACAACCTGGGGAAGCTCTACTCCGCTCAGGACAATTTCCCGGCGGCGGTGGGCCAGTTCGAGGGCGCCCTGGAGCTCGACCCTTCCTACATGGAGGCGCACAATGCCCTCGGGTTCGCGCTGGAGTCGATGAGCAAGGACACGGAGGCGATCGAGAGCTATGGCAGGGCCATCGAGCTTAGCGAGCAGCGCGCAGTCGGCTTTGTCGCGCCGTACGTGAACCTGGCGGCCTTCTACAACCGCCAGAACGATCCGGCAAGGGGGCTG
The DNA here is from genome assembly GCA_022825595.1 of Bryobacterales bacterium. GTDB lineage: Bacteria > Acidobacteriota > Terriglobia > Bryobacterales > UBA6623 > VXMF01. Next base: position 6,933 of record JAJDWM010000343.1, read on the forward strand.
GAGTTTGCCCGGAAGGCGATCGCACTGGACCCGGACTCGGATCTCGGCAGATTCCAGGCCGCCAAGGCCTTCCGGGCGCTGAAGGAGTTGCCCGAGGCGATCGCGCAACTGGAAGCAGCGATCAGGATCAATCCGCGGGTCTCCCGCTACCACTATGTCCTTGGGCTGTTGTACCGGCGGATCGGCACGGAGGCCGAAGCCCGGGAGGCAATGGCCATCTTCGAGCGCCTTGAGCGGGAAGCGGCAGACTTGGAGGCGCAGCGGCGCGCTACGAACACCCGACAGCCGTAGCGGCGGTTGCCGCAGCCGCAGACCAATGACCGCACGCTCTGTGGTGTGCTAGCCCAGCAGTTCTGGCAGTATGTGATCCCGGGGGCATCTGTTGAGTCCGCCTGTGGAGCATCGGAGATGTTCCGCGCCATACCCTACGCCGTGGGAGACCTGCGCTGCTTCAATCCAGCGGGGCCGATGGATGCGGAGGAGCACTACCTGATTCCTCCGCTGGATCGGGTTGACTTGGTGAAGCGAGTCAGGGATGTCATCATGCCGTTGCTCGCTGGTTCGACGGAATGGGATTGGAGGGCAACGGATTCTGAGGATTTGCGCGATCTCGGTTTGGTGGCGCTGATTGGCCCCCAGTGGGCAGTGGGAATCCGACCTAAGCGGAAGTCGTCCCGCGCCACCTTACCTGCTCGCTCAAGTCGGGTCTTGAGAACTTGGTTGAGCCGGACTGGTTCGTGACAGACGATGCCAGCTTGGACGGCGCGGGTCTGTTGACGGCGTTTCAGCGTGACCTTCGCCAGCACTCGGAATCGTGGGTGGACCGAAAGGGCACCGCGAGGCGGGACCACAGCCAGTGCGACATGCGTGCCTTCAGCAAGTGCCCAATGCTGGGGGCGCATTGAGCGTGAGCACGGGTTGCGTGGGCGTCGCACCGATGTGCTCGTGTTTGGTCGGTCCCAGGCGGTTGTCAAGCGCGATATCCGGTTGAGTGCAAAGTGCTTGGACCGGGCCGGGGCCCGACGACGGTGGTGGCCAATGGCGTCCGGCAGGCCGCCACCTACATGGACATCGCCGGCGGGGATTCTCGGCACTTGGTCATCTTTGACCTTGGCGAGAATCGGTCATGGTCAGAGCGCATCTCTACCCGTGAGGAGTCGGCTGGAGGCACTACGTTCGGCGTGTGGGGCAAATAGCGGCTCAGGCCTCGACATCTGCTGGACAGGTTTGCGCGAACCAGCTGCATCAGATAGGCGGTGGTCATAGCGCGCATCCGAGGCTTCCGTTCAGCGGAATGTAAGATGGCCCGAAGGCCCGGGGCAAGGCGGCGTAGATCCGGTGTGCGGGCCCCGCACCGTGTGCTCGGTGTGTTTCGCGAGCGCCACGCGCACCTACCTGCGGCAAAGTAGCGGCCTAGCCGGGACCTGTGATTCCGTGGCCTTCCCGGATGGTTATGACCTGATCGGCCGCCACGGAGTGGAAGCCTTCCCGGCCCCCCGAGGGCCAGCGCACTTCGACGCGGTCGGCCGTGGCGGCGGATCCGAGGCCGAAGTGCAGCCTCAGGTCGTTCTGGGAATAGTAGCTCGACCCGCTCATCACCTCGCCGACCTGCATGCGAGAGCCCGTGGTCACCGTTACCCGAGCGCCGATCGCCGATCGGTTCGACACGCTGCCGACGCACTTCACCATCAGCCAGTGATTCCCGCCGCGGCATTCGTTCCGCAGCAGCGACGGCGGACCGTCCAGATTGTTGACGACGACGTCCACCAAGCCGTCGTTGTCGAAGTCGCCGAACGCGCAGCCCCTGCTAACGGCAGGCTTGGTGATGCCCGGCCCGGCGGTCTCGGAGATGTCCCGAAAACGACCGTTCCCCATGTTGCGGTATAGGATCTTGCGCTGCCTGTAGGTGACGTGCAGGTCCTTGCCCTCTATGGCCGGGTAGACGTGCCCATTGGCCAGCAGGATGTCGGGCCAGCCGTCGTTGTCGAAGTCGAAGAAGCCCGCGCCAAACCCCAGATACCTCGTGTTCACGCCCAGGCCCGCGTGCAGGCTCGCGTCGTAGAAGGTCCCGTCGCCATTGTTCTGGTACACCGTAGTGACTTGGTCCGAGAAGTTGGTGCGGACTATGTCGAGCCAGCCGTCTCCGTCGAAATCAGCGATCCCCACGCCCATGCCGGCCATCGCGACGCCGTCTTCGTTGAAGGCGCATCCGGCCTGAATGCCGACCTCAGTGAAGGTTCCGTCGTGGTTGTTCCGGTACAGGAGGCTGGGGGCCGTGTCGCAGGCAACGTAGATGTCCGGCCAGCCGTCATTGTCGAAATCCGCCACGGCCGCGCCCATGCCGTAAGACCCGACAGGCCGCCATCCCGCCTTTGCGAAGGCAGCCTCGGCCGGGCCTCTGGGAACGGCGATCCCAGAGCGCTCGGAAACATCCTCGAACGTGCCATCTCCCAGATTCCTGTAAAGCAGGTTCGTGCCGCCCCCGAAGCCCTGCGGGCCGCAGGCGACGGCGAGGTCGTTGTACCAGCAGGACTCTGCGCCGCCCGGCGGCGGCGAGACTGCGGGATCGAAGTTGACGTAGTTGGCCACGAATAGGTCCAGAAGGCCGTCGCGGTCGTAGTCCAAGAAGCAGCAGGCAGCCCCCCAGCGGGGGCCGTCGCCCGTGACACCGGCCTCTTCCGAAACGTCCCGGAAGGTGCCGTCACCGTTGTTGCGGTACAGGACATTGCGGCCCCAGTAGGTGACGAAGAGGTCGTCGAATCCGTCGTTGTCGTAGTCGCCGACGCAGCATCCCTGCCCCCAGCCCGTCCTGTCCAAGCCCGAGTCGCGCGTGACGTCCGTGAAGGTCCCGTCGCGGTTGTTGTGGAACAGGTAGCTGGACGGCCCGCCCCCGGCGGGAAAACCCTCGAAGGACGATCCGTTCACGAGGAAGATGTCCAGCCAGCCATCGTTGTCGTAGTCGAAGAACGCTACGCCGCAGCCCATTTCCTCTAGCAGGTAGCGCTTTTCGGTCGGGCTGCCGGAGACGTTGAGTGCCGACAAGAGGCCGGCCTCCCGGGATACGTCCGTGAATTGGACGGCTTCGGCCGCCGAGGCGCGCAAGCGTGAGCCAAGTAGTGCCTCGATGGAGCGGGCGAGCGGATGGTCCTCCCTCAGGGCCGCCAGTTCGGTCCCGAACGCGCACAGCGCAGGACCGCCCAAGAATCGCAGGAAGCTGCGCCGGGACCGCCCCCTTGGCCGGGCCTTTCGGGTTCGGCGCGGGAAGCTCATTCTCCGGCCTGGCTGGGGACCCTCACGGTCGCCGAGACGCGCGGCGGGAAAGCCCTCCGGCGAATGTCGGCTCAATTCCCGGCAGACCGTGGCGGGATGGGCCAAGACCAGTCCCGTGGCCGCGGGATCGGGCTCATTATAGTGGCGCGAACCCGACCTGAGGACAGGCGACTGCTCTCTTGCAGTGGAATGCAGGGCCCGGAACTCCGGGCTCCGTGCCCTGCCGGAGACCGCTGTCGGTCTCGCTGATCAGAAGTCCACCCTCAGCGCGAACTGGATCGAGCGAGGGATGTTGCACTGCTGGAAGACCTGGCCGAATGACCCGGCGCTCCAGTTGCTGTTCGGGGCGCAGAAGACCGTCCGGTTGAAGATGTTGCCGAAGTTCGTCTCAAAGCGCATCTTCCACTGCTCATCAAGCCAGATGTCCTTGAAAATGCTCAGGTCCTCGGTGATGTTCGCGAAGCCGCGCACCGTGCCGTCGTTGATGGGCGCGTTCCCGAAGCGAAGCGCACCTGGGTCCGTCCAAGCGGCGCTGCTCAGGTAGCGGTCGCTGTTGGGGTCGAATCGACCGCCGACGCTTGTTCTGCCTTCAGCCCCGGAAACACGGTCGGGCCGCTTCTGCGGATTGAACAGAATGCCGCCCATGTCGTTCGCCATGAACGTGTTGATGGGCCGGCCTTGGTCGAAGCGGAAGATGCCAGAGAAGCTCCAGCCCCCTACGAGGCGCGCCATGCCGGTCTTCTTGTTGCTCATGAACGGGAGCTGGTAGGTCCAAGCAAGGAAGCCGCTATTCGGGATGTCGTCGCGGCTGAGGGTCCAAACGTGCTGCTCTATCGGACTCTGCCGCCTGGAGTTCCCGCCGTCGCTGCCCTGTCCGCTCTCGGCACCGGTGCCCCGCAGCCTAGAGAAGGTGTAGGATGCGCGGAACTGGAGGCCGTTGGCGAACCGCTTGTCGAGCTTCGTCTGCAGCGAGTGATAGATGCTCATCCCGGTAGGCACACTTCTCCAGCGGATCGATTGGATCTGCGGGAATGGCCGCAGGGCCTGCGCAACGTTGCCGGAGAAACTCGGGAAGGGCTTGCCGATGCCGGCCTCCTGCGCAGCCTGAGAGTTTATGTCCGAGTTGAGGACGGCCGCGCCAAGGCCGAGGACGTCCGGATGGTTCATGTTGGCGAGCAGGCCCATCGAGTTCGGATGGTTGGTTAGGCGCGTGCCGCGATTTCCCACATAGGAGACATCAAGAACCATGTTGTCGGTAAGCTGCCGCTGCCATGTCAGCGACCAGTTCTGGAAGCGCGGCAACGTGAGATCGTCCTCCGCGACAGTGATCGGCGACTGGTTCAGCGAGACGGTCGGGTCGATGAACGGCGGCCGGATGATCAAGTCCCTGGGGATTCCGTCGTCCCAGTGGTAGGTCGCGCTAAGGCCTCCGTTCGTGTTATTCGCCGCGGGGAAGTTCTCGAACCCAAGAATCGGAAGCCCGGTGAACTGGCTGTGCGAGACCCCGGAGTAGTAGATTCCGTAGCCGCCGCGAATTACGGTCTTGTCGCCGACCCGATAGGCAAACCCGAAGCGAGGTCCCCAAGCATCCTTCGGAGGCCGCTGGAACTTCCGTGAACCCGTGCGGCCCGGGCCAGTGCCGGCGAAGACTTGGGCCCCAGGCAGTCCGCCGGCGCCCGGGTTCGGAGTGTTGAGGTCGAAAGTCGAGTACATGTCCCTCGCCTCGATGCGCGACGACTGGTAGTCCCACCGCAGCCCGAAGGTCAGCGTCAGGTTGGCCGTGACCTTGCTGTCAACGTTGACCCACGGGGCCACGTACTGCTCATA
>JAJDWM010000042.1 GCA_022825595.1 Bryobacterales bacterium
TGCCGAGCCAGCGCTTGCGGCCGGCCTTGCCGAGGGAGATGTTGCCGTGGTCCACATTGCCGACCCGGCCGATGGTGGCCATGCAGTCCTCCAGCACGCGCCGCAGCTCACCGGACGGCAGGCGCAGCAGGGCGTAGCCGCCCTCGCGCGAGACGAGGCGGATCTCAGCCCCCGCCGCCCGCGCCATCTGCCCGCCCTTGCCCGGCTTGAGCTCTACGTTGTGCACGAGAGTGCCGGGAGGGATGCGGCGCAGCGGCAGGGCGTTGCCGACCAGGATGTCGGCCTTCTCGCCGGACTCGATTACCATGCCGACCTTGAGGCCGACCGGCTGCAGGATGTAGCGCTTCTCGCCGTCGACGTAGTGCAGCAGGGCGATGTTGGCCGTGCGGTTCGGATCGTACTCGACCGATGCCACCTTGGCCGGTATGCCGTGCTTGTTGCGCTTGAAGTCGATCTGGCGGTAGCGGCGCTTGTGGCCGCCGCCGCGGAATCGGACGCAGATGCGTCCCTTGTTGTTGCGTCCGCCGTGCTTGCGGAGGCCCTTGACGAGGGACTTTTCCGGGCGGTCGCGCGTGATCTCCTCACGCGTCGTCGAGGTCATGAACCGCCGACTGGGCGTCCTCGGCCTGTAGGTCTTGATTCCCATCGCTCGCCGCCTCCTACACCTGGGTGTACTCGACGGGCCTCTGGCCCGGCTTTAGCTTGACGTACGCCTTCTTCCAGTCTGGCTTGCGCCCTTGAAAGCGACCGCGTCGGCGCATCTTGCCCATGTACTTGGCGGTGCGCACCGAGTCAACCTCGACATTGAAGATCGCGCGCACGGCGTGCTTGACGTCCGTCTTGGTGGCCTTCACGTGGACGCGGAAGCACAGCGTGCCCTGCTCCATGCGGTCCCGCTCCGCCTTCTCGGTGATCAGAGGGCCGACTATGACTTGATACGGACTCATGCGAGCACCTCGCTGCAGACCCTAGCGGCCCGCTCCGACATCAGGATGCGGCGGTACTTGAGGATGACGTAGGCGTTCAGCTGGGCGATCGTAGCCAGCTTGACCTCGGGCAGGTTGCGGCTGGACAGCCGCAGGTTGCGCCCGGGATCGGTCTCCACGACCAGCACGTTGCGGCCCAGGCCCAGCGCCTCCAGCGCACCGCGGAAGTCGCGCGTCTTGTGCGTCTCGAGGTCCAAGTCGCGCACGACCGTGATGCAGCTCTCCGCCAAGCGCGCCGAGAGACACGAGCGCAGCGCGGCGGCGACCATCTTCCGCGGCAGCCTCTGGCGGTAACTGCGCGGCTGTGGCCCGTGCACCGTGCCGCCCCCACGCCACAGCGGGGAGCGCCGGGAGCCCACCCGGGCACGGCCGACGCCCTTCTGGCGCCAAGGCTTCCGGCCGGATCCGGACACTTCCCCACGGCCCTTGACCTTGTGCGTGCCGGCTCGCTGGCTGGCCTGGTGGGCCACCACGACCTGGTGCACAAGAGGCTCGTTCGGCTCGGCACCGAAGACGGCATCGGCCAAGTCAACCGTGCCGACCGGCTCGTTCTTGAGATCGACGACGCTGACTGTGGGCATGCCGCTTACCTCGACCTTCGGATCTGCACGTATCCGCCATTCGGCCCAGGGACGGCGCCGCGCACGAGAATCACGTTGTCTTCGGCGTGCACCTCAACGATCTCGAGGCCGCGCACGGTCACGCGCTTGTTTCCCATCTGGCCGGGCAGCCGCATGCCCTTGAATACGCGAGAGGGCGTGGCGCTCTGGCCGATCGAGCCTGGCGCACGGTGGAACATCGAACCGTGCGTGGCCCTGCCTCCGCGGAAACCGTGGCGCTTGACCACCCCTTGGAAGCCCTTGCCCTTGCTCGTCCCGGTCACGGCGACCTTCTCGTTGGGCCGGAAGTGCTCGGCCAAGATGCGGTCCCCGGGCTTGAAGTCCGAACCCTCGGGTACGCGAAACTCCCTCAGGAAGCGCATCGGGGCCACCCCCGCCTTGGCGAAGTGCCCGCGCTGCGGCTTGCGCACCAGCTTTTCCCTGGTGAAGTCGACCAGGCCTATCTGGATTGCCTCGTATCCGTCGCGGTCGGCGCTCTTGCGCTGCACGACGACGCACGGGCCGGCCTCCAGCACGGTGACCGGGACCACGTGCCCCTCTTCGTCGAAGAACTGCGTCATCCCGACCTTCTTGCCTAGGATTCCGGGTGCCATGTCTCGATGCTCCCCTGCGATCTTCCCCGCCCCTCGGCGCTCACGCACCGAATGCCTTGATCTCCACGTCCACGCCGGCCGGCAGGTCAAGGCGCATCAGCGCGTCCACCGTGTCCTGGGTGGGCTCGAGGATGTCCAGCAGCCGCTTGTGGGTGCGGATCTCGAACTGCTCCCGCGAGCGCTTGTCAGTGTGCACTGAGCGCAGCACGGTGTACTTGTTCTTGACCGTAGGCAGCGGGATCGGCCCGGCGACCGGAGCTCCGGTCCGCCGCGCCGTGCTGACGATCTCGTTGGTCGACTGGTCCAGCACGCGGTAGTCGTACGCCTTCAGGCGGATGCGGATTCGTTCCTTGGCCATTGGTCTTCCTGCCTCGCTGCCCCGTTGATTTCGCGTGTCCTCACTCGATGATGCTCGAGACGGTGCCGGCGCCGATCGTGCGCCCGCCCTCGCGGATCGCG
>JAJDWM010000302.1 GCA_022825595.1 Bryobacterales bacterium
CCGACGCAACACCGACCGCCGCAGCACCCACCGCCACGCCGCCTTGTGCCTGGCCACCACCATCATCATCGTCGGCAAGCTGCTCAACTACCGGGACCGATGGAGCCCCCACTGACCGCCTATCCGCGCAGCCCCTAAGCCCCGACCGATTCCATCCCGCCCAGTAGCCTTCGTCGCTGGTGCATGAAGCCACACGCATCCGGGCTCGGCGGGCTCTCGCCGCGGAGATAGCCGCCCTCGAGGCCGACGAGGCCGACCGGGCCGAGATGATCGAGGTCGCGGCTCTAATGGAACAACTCCGTACGCCGGAACGCCTCTGGCCGCCGGGCTGGCGCCGTCGAACCTAAGCGGTGTCACAGGCGCTCTGTAGGGTCGCGCTGATGGGTGAGATGACGGACAACTCGGTGCAGGCCGCAGGTCCGGTGTCCGGTACGAGGCCCGTGGTGCTGGACATCACCGGGCTGATCGCTCGTGCTCCTTGGCGGGAGGCGGTGACCTATAGGGATTCGTGGCCACATGAGTACGTGGTGGTGAAGAAGGACGGGCAAGAAGCGCTGCTGGCGGCATTCTGTGCTCGGATCGCGGCAGGCGAAGGCGTGGAGTGCCAGTTCTTCAACCAGCGGCGGAAATACCTGTTCCTGGGCGAGCACAAGTACTGGACGATGACAGACTGCGCCGACATCGACCTGAACACCGACGACTACGTGCTCAACCGCGCACTGCTATACGGGGATCGCCGCGACTTCGTCATCAGACCAGGCGACACCGGCACCAGGGAAGGCTGAGAGCACAGTGAACTCGCCCGACCAGCCAGACGAGCGAGTGGATGTCCGGGAGATCTGGCCCAATGAGGCGCTTAACTTCACTCCCTGGCTGGCCGACAACCTGCACCTGCTGGGAGAGCAACTGGACCTCCAGCTGGAGCTGGTCGCACGGGAGGAGCAGGTCGGGCCGTACTTCTTGGACATCCTGGCAAAGGAGACCGCTTCGGGATCGTTGGTCGCCATCGAGAACCAGCTGGAATGGAGCGACTTCAGCCACTTGGCCCAGCTACTTGTCTACACAGCCGGACGTGATGCCCGAGTAGCGATTTGGGTCGCCACGGAGTTCCTGTACGAGCTTGCCGAAGTCCTTCACCAGCTCAACGAGTGGACGGTTGATGGGGTGAGGTTCTACGGAGTTAAGGTCGAGGCCGTCCGCCCCGCCGAGGGGTCGCCGCCTGAGGCACGGTTCAGCAAGGTCGTGTACCCGGGAGGCTGGGACGAGAACCAGACGCTGCCGCGTGGCCGGATCGAGTCTGAGGATGCGCACAAGTATCGGAAGTTCTTCGAACCGTTGATCGCTTCAGTGGCGAGTGCTGGGCACTCTCAACCGAAGCCACACCTGAGGTTTGGTAGCGGCGACCGGTACTTCCGCTCCCTCGAGATTGAGGGCATTTCGTACGCCGTTGCGTTCGACGCGACGAACAATGCCTGGGCGACCCTTCACATCGAGGCTGGTGCCAAGGAACGAACCAAACACATATTCGACCGTCTGTATGCGCGCCGCAGCGAGCTTGAGGCAGCCTTCAGCATCGATCCCGCGCCGGAGTGGCACTGGTATCGACACGACAGGTGGAGCTTCTCCAGCATCAGCGTCAGGAGAGACGGTTCGATCGACGACCCGCCGGAGCGACGCGATGAGACCCGCCAGTGGATGCTCGCCCTCCTGCCCAAGCTCAGGGACGTGTTCGAGCCACGCGTAGCGGAGACCCTCGCCGACGAACCTACTAACTGATCGTCCGTCGCGGGCGAGGCTGGATCAGGGTTGTGCTCTGAGCTGGGCTCTCGTCAGGCTGGAGAGACTTGAACTCCCGACCTTCGGTCCCAGTTGTCGAAGAAGGCTGTTTCAGCGGTGCCAACTAATACGGAACTACGAGACAGATCGCCTCAGCCGTCCGCGAGCAGGCTCAGCAGCTCCTCATGACGCCGAAGGTTGCGCTTCAACATCGCTTGAAACTCTGGATCGCGGCGTCGACGCTCGACATGCTCAGCCAGAGCCTCTCGAATGACATCACTCACGGTGGTCTCCTCAACCTCCGCGATGGTCCGTACCCTCTCCGCGAGCTTCTCGTCAATGCGCAGTGTCATGCTCTTCGTATCTCCCTGCGGCGCCATTTGGTCCCTCCTGTGGCGGTCTCCTGATCACAAAATGTGCTTTGGTGGGAAGCATGTACGATACCTAGATATCTAGCTATCTAGATGCGCATCTGAACAGGAAGAGAGACGGAACAGCAAGGGGCGTCCCGTGGGAGGACGCTCAGACGCTCCGCCTGTCACATGGCGTCCTTAGGGTTCCCATCCGTGAAGTGGCACTTGTGTAGTTTGAGCGGTACGGGGCTGGGCCGATGACCCGGTACCGCCAGCCCAAGCTGATGGAGGCTGCCAGGGCGATGCCGACTTGGACCGTCGATCCGGACGGAGCGCACGGTGAGGTGTTCACCCGGCGCTGGGTGGTCGAGTTGATCTTGGACCTGGCCGGCTACCGGGCTGTTGAGGACCTGGGGGCCTCGGTGATCGTGGAGCCTGCTTGCGGCACTGGAGCCTTCCTCGTGCCGATCTCTGAGCGGCTGGTGGAGTCCTGTACCAAGCACGGCCGGTCTGTCGCCGACATGGGCTCGGCCATTCGGGCGTTCGATGTGCTTGATCGCAACGTCGATGCCGCACGAGAGGCGGTAGCCGCGCAGCTTGTGGAGCTTGGCCAGCCGGACGACATCGCAGCAAGTCTCAGTTCGCAATGGATCTCCCAAGGAGACTTCCTGCTCGGCGCTGGGTCGGACGGTCCCCTGGAGGCCGACTTCGTGGTGGGGAATCCCCCATACGTGAGGCTCGAAGACATCCCAACCGAAGTCAGCGACGCCTATCGGTCGGAGTGCGCCACTATGCGGGGACGAGCCGACATCTACGTCGGCTTCTTCGAGAAGGGCCTGTCGATACTCGGCCCCGGGGGGAGGCTGGCGTTCATCTGCGCGGATCGCTGGATGCACAACCAGTACGGCGAGCGACTCCGGGCGCTGGTCGCTTGCGAGTATGCGGTGGACACGATCGTGGCGATGCACAGCGTGGACGCATTCGAGGAGTCCGTGTCGGCCTATCCGGCGATCACCGTGCTGCGCAGCGGTCGCCAAGGGCCGGCCCATGTGGTCGAAGCCGCCGACGGCTTCGACGCAACTGACAGCCGCCGTCTCATGCGATGGCTTGACGAAGGCGACGATCACATTGCTGACGGAGGCTGCTTCCAGGCCGCGAGGCTCGATCGATGGTTCGAGGGCAGCGGCCACTGGCCATCTGGTTCGCCCGGTGCATTGGAGCTGATCTCGGACCTGGAGGAGCGCTTCGATCCCCTGGAGGACTGGCGCACAGGCACCCGGGTCGGCATCGGCGTAGCCACAGGCTGTGATGACGTCTTCGTTGTCGAGGACGCGGCGGCGGTTGAGACTTGCCGCCTCCTGCCAATGCTGACCGCGCGAGACATCGCCTCAGGCGTGCCGCAATGGAGCGGGCGCCACCTCGTCAACCCGTGGGAAGAGGGCCGCCTGGTCGACCTCGAGGCCTTCCCCGGCCTTGCCTCATACCTGCGGCGCCACGACAGCAGGATCAGAGCGCGATACGTAGCCCGCAACCGGCCAGCATCCTGGTATCGCACAATCGATCGAGTGGACCCCGAGCTCCAAACACGACCGAAGTTGCTTCTTCCCGACCTCAAGGCAGCGGCTCACCCCGTGTTGGACACCGGCGAGTTCTATCCCCACCACAACCTGTACTACGTCGTATCCGACAAGTGGGACCTCGAGGTGCTCGGAGGACTCCTGCTGTCGGATATCGCCAACCTGTTCGTCGGCGCCTACTGCGTGAAGATGCGCGGCGGCACCTACCGATTCCAGGCCCAGTACCTCCGGAAGATCCGGGTCCCCGCCCCAGACTCGATAGACGCCACGGCCGCATCAGCGCTCGCTGAGGCCTTCCAAAGCAGAGACCGAACTGCGGCCACCGACACAGCCGCGACCCTGTACGGGATCAACGGCTCCGACCTCCGCCACGCAGTGGCATAGATGCCCCACCGCACTGTCCGGCACTCACTTCAGCTACTCCCCCGCTTCCCAGTCGATGTCGGGGTTGGTTGCCATGAACTGAAGGCACCTGCCGTGGATGGCCGCCGCGAACGCCTGGAAGCTCACTGAGTCCGACGGGAACCGCACCGCCGCGGTGTCCTTGTCGGCGAGCACCACGCACGCCGCGTCCAACAGCCGCTCACGGACCATCCGCTCGAAGAAGATCACGTACCGGTCGGCGTAGCTGGCACCGTCGAAAGCCGGATCCGGCTCCCACACGGCCCTGCGTGGCGAGACCGGGGTGGTGAAGGCCTTGTTGTCCTCCAACAGCATGAAGTAGCCGAGCCATGGGCGCAGCGGCCGGATGATCTCACGCTCGACCGCCTTCCAAACATCCACGGCCTGGCCCAGCGCCTCGTCGGTGCGGTTGTTGTAGTTCTTGCCCCCGCTGTCGCCCGCCATCGACTTTAACTCGACGATCCCCACTACCCGATCAGCCACCATCACCACGATGTCCCAACTCTTGTCGCGGCGGAAGTACCCGGCGATCGGGCGCCGCTTCACGTCGATCAGCCGAGCCGGAATCCCCGCGTCCACGAAAACGCTCACCACCAACTCGTGGAGCGTGTCCAGGTGCCGCCCTCCCGTCACCTCGGCGCGGATGCCAGTGTTGAGCACCCCTCTGCTCTCAGACTCGTCGGCCTGCGACCGCCGCACCTCCCAGTAGTCGGCAACAGCAGCCCGAACTGAGTGGCTGTAGTCAGGAAGCTGCAAAGGCATTCAACTCCTTTGGGGCGGCCCCAGTATCCTAGGGCCTCCCGCGGGACAGGTGGACTCTAGAACACCCGACAGCAATCTTGTTCTTTACTTGTGACGTGCCATTAGGCTGACAATACCCAGTCCACCGTGTATTCGAGTTCAGGGTGACTCTTGCCGTATTCTGCCACTTGCTGCCTCACACGTCTGGGAAGTGATGGACCAGATCGGAGGCCAGCCAATAGGGCACGACGTGCGTTGATGTCGCTGATCTCGTGGACCATGTCAAACGCCCTAGTCCGTAGTCGTATAGCTGGTCGCCCTTGGGCATCGCGCATACTCAACACGAACAAGAATGGCGCTAGAGCATGCTTCGACTGCCCATGAGCTTCGATTCCGAGTTCAAAGACTCGTTCCCTAGCATCGACCGACAGTAGACGATGCGGCATGACATACGCGAGATGAACAAGCACAATGTCATGATGGTCACGTTCTACAAGGTGGAGAAGATCGAGGAATGGCTCCCAAGCATCCAGCACAGATGAGACGCTTCGGAGATACCGCCCTACGGCAGCAGGTGACCGATAGAAAACATCGCTGCACTCGCCAAGGACTATTAGGCCTCGGGAGTCCCCTCGGCTGCCTAGCACGGCCAGAGCCCGATTTACCTGACTATAGTCATCCTGCTCCGCAGCCAATTGGAGAACTCGTGCAGCTTCCGCACATGACATGTGATCGTCCTCAATCAGAAGCGCGTATGGATCGGCCTCTACCTCGTCTTCTGGCCACCTAGACTTCTCCAGGTTTAACTCTTGTCCCGTGAGACTAAGCTGCTCCATCACCAAAGCGACCAGGTATTCAAACTGTGACTGAGTTACTCTTGGAATACGAATATCGTCCATCCATCGTATATGACCGGAGCAATGTCGAGCGATTACGCGATCCAAAGGTAACAGTGCTACGGTTCCCAAGACCGCTGACGGCTCGCGACTAACCGGTAGGCCATTAGGTATCCCTGGCATATCATATAGTCGCTGCAGATGCTCTGCGAGACGCATTACATGAGGGTCAAGACCACCGCAGGAGTACAGAATAGACGACAATGAGTCCAACTGAATAGTCGCATAATGGTCCCTGATATCTAAGAGACCAACAGGAACGTGGCTCTGCCGCCAGTCGGCGCGAAGTTTCCGAAGGAGTCCTTGACCTTTACGCCACGGCTTGACGTGCCAGCGAAGTGACTCAATGCCGCCGATACGTGCATGAAGCACACCATTAGGAAGTCGTCGATCAACAACTCTGACTGGTGCTACTAGGTGTTCTGGACATAGAGGTTGGTAGCACCGCGATGGGGTGAGCCTCCTGTGCGAGTGTGGGGTTGACGACAACTCACACGAACACAGGAGGCTCGATGTCGCACGCTAACGCACGGTTCACGCCCACTGGGCGGCTG
>JAJDWM010000026.1 GCA_022825595.1 Bryobacterales bacterium
TGATTGCAAGCTGACCGTAGGTCTCCGTGGAGCCCGGCTCGATAGCCTCTAGCGCGCGCCACACGCTGACTTGGAAGGGCGTCCCGCGAAGATCGAGTGCGATTCCTGGCGCATAGTCCAAGTCCCCGTCGAAGTAACACGCCAAGAACGCCTCAGCCTGCAGCAGGGGAATATTCCCGTGGCCCCGTCGCAGGCCACCGGGAGCCAGTCTTGCTTCAATCCGATCCGCCTGCCTAGGGAAGTACATGGCCGTGAGCCCTCGGGCACTAGCGAGCAACCGAATCTCGCCCAGCGGCGTTTGGAACCTTGACGCCTGCATCATCCCGGCTCCGCGCACTCGTTTGGCCACACCTCGCCCCGATCAGTTGGCCTCAATCCCTACGCCCAAGGACCCTGCCGCACGCTCGTCTGGAGAGCACAAGATCTGCAGGCCCCGGCAGCCTGAGAGGACTCCCAAGGTTCCAAGTGTACTGCCTCGCCTCCCGCCCGCGCCAGCCGAGAAACTGGCCAATATCATCCTCGGTACGCGCCAGCAGCCTGAGGCCGCCATTGGCTCATGAATCATCGGAACGGCGCGGAGGAAGCCTGAGACCGCTGCCGCTCGGCCGAGTGTTTGGTCAGCCACCCTCACTGGGCCGCACGGTCTCTGGAACGGCGAGTGAGCGGGAAGCGCTCTGCAGGACTGGGCGAAACGGCCCGCCCACTCTGCCGTCGTGAGCCCTCTTAAGGACTCAGGTTGGGCGAGCCCGGAGGTGTAATTGACACCTAAGGCTGTTGGTCGGGCTTGCGAGCTCTTTCGGAGACTCCACAGCGTGTGGGCAAGAGGGGTCCGGGGAGCCATTGGCCACGCGATTGCCCCCCGCCGTAGACTAGGACTTGGTGGCCCGCAATGGCTGAGATATCCCCCTCGATCCTTGCGGCGGACTTCGCGAACCTCGGCGATCATGTTCGCCAAGCCGAAGACGGTGGCGCGCGCATGCTGCACGTCGACATCATGGACGGCCATTTCGTCCCGAACATCTCGATCGGGGTCCCGGTCGTGCAGTCACTGAGCGATGCCACGTCCCTGCCCTTGGACTGCCACCTGATGATCACCGATCCGGGTGCATACATCGAGGCCTTCGTAAACGCGGGTGCCTCGATGCTCACCGTCCACCAAGAAGCGTGCCCTCACCTCGGACGGGAGATCGGCCTGATCCGCCAGATGGGTGCTTCCCCGGGTGTCGCTGTGAATCCGGGCACCCCGCTGACGAGCATCAGCGAAGTGCTCGAGGACGTGGACATCGTGCTGGTGATGAGCGTCCACCCTGGATTCGGGGGCCAAGATTTCATTCCCTCGTCAATCCGCAAGGTGCGGGAATTGGCCAGACTGCGGCGGCAGCGTAATCTAGCCTTCAAGATTCAGATCGACGGGGGCGTGAACGCCCGAAACGCCCAGCAAATCGGCGCTGCCGGCTGCGACATTCTGGTGGCGGGTTCGTCCGTGTTCGGGAAGGACGACATCGCAGGCGCCGTGAAGACGCTGACGCAGATGGCAAATGAGCCTCTGCCTCGCTACGCCTGACCGAAGCGAGGCCCGGGAGTCGGCTCCCAGCAGACGCTGTTCCCGAATCTGACGGGGTGACCCCGCCGACTGCCCAAACATTTGGAGCGTGATCAACGTATGATGATGGTGATGTCTTCTTGGTCACACGCTCGGCTGGCCTTAACGGCAGCCTTGGCCCTACTCGTCGCGATCGGGTGCGGAAGGAGCCCCTACGACAACCCAATCGCCAACAACTCCCAGCAGCCCGACAAGATACTCTTCGACAAGGCTGTCGAGAACATTGAGCGGCACCGGTATGAGCTGGCCCGAATCACTCTCCAGACGCTGATCAACACCTATCCCGACAGCGAGTACATCGCCAAGGCCAAACTGGCCATCGCGGACAGCTGGTATCGCGAGGGCACCTCCGAAGGCCTAGCCCAAGCCGAGGCAGAGTACAAGGACTTCATCACCTTCTTCCCGAACATGGAGGAGGCGGCCGAATCGCAGCTGAAGATCTGCGAGATTCACTACAACCAGCTCCAGAAGCCGGACCGCGACCCGATCCATGCCGTGCGCGCCGACCAGGAGTGCCGCCAGCTGCTGCTGCGCTACCCCAACACGGTCTTCCGCGAGGAGACCGAGCAGCTGCTGAGAAACGTGCAGGAGGTCATCGCAGAAGGCGAGTACCGAGTGGGCATGTTCTACGTGAAGAAGGGGAGCTTCCGAGCAGGGGTCAACCGCCTTCAGACCGTTACAGACCACTACCCGCTCTTCAGCAGGGCCGACCAAGCCTTGTGGCTCCTCGGAGAGAACTACGAGAGGCTTGGCGACAACTTCGAGGACCAGCAGGCGGCGGCCTATCAGAAGATCGTCTCCGACTACCCGCTCAGCGAGTACGTCGACCAAGCTAAGGACCGCCTGACTGCGATGGAGCGCCAGACTCCCGACACAGACCCCGACCGCTTCGACCTGCACAGCTACAACCTCGAGAATCGGACCTACCCAGGTCGGATGGGCCAGTTCTGGGGTCTCTTCCGAGGCAAGCCCAACCTAGGGACCGCGGCCAAGGCGGGAGATCCGGCGATGACAACGCTGATGCCGACGACGCCACCTGGCATCCTCGCCGCCGCTGCAGCCGCAACCGGTGTCACGCCCAGCGCCGATGTCACCGTCGAGACCATCTCGGGGCCCAGCGCGCTTGACACGGAGCCCGATGCTCGGCTCAATCAGCCGCAATCGGGCGGAGGAGAGACGGAGTCCGAGGAAGGCGAGCGGAACTAGCGTCGGTGGCTACAGTCTTCGTGGCGGATGACAATCCCCACGTGCACACGATCGTCAAGGAGACCCTGTCGGTAGCCGGCCATCACGTGCTGGGCACGATGGCCACGGCGGAAGTAATCGACGAGGTAGTCGAAGCGAAGCCTCAACTGCTGTTTCTGGACAGCTCAAGCTCAGCTGAAGACCCGTACGCGCAGTGCCGTGAAGTGACTGGTCGGCCGGAGTTGGAGAACGTGGGTGTCGTCCTGCTGGCCGGCCCGTTGTCAGTGGTGGACGAGGACGCCGCCGCGTCCGCCGGGGCAATCGCAGTGCTCCGCAAGCCCCTCGACCCTGAGGAGTTGGCAGACCGGATCGATTCTTGGGTTGACGCGGAGTCTGAAGAACCGGAGGGACAGGAGCTCTCGGAGATCAGCTTGGACGACCTAGTGAGCCGCGCACTGACGACTGACGAGCCGGTTCGGATCCGAGGGGTGATCAGAGAGCAGGTCGAAGCGGTGCTTGTGGCCGCGATTCCAGCGATCGTGGACCGCATCGCCGACCGGGTGGCGGCCGAGCTGGAGTCTAGCTAGCACCTGAGGAATCGGTCGTTGGGTGACCGTGCGGCATCTGGAATGTGGGGCACGACAAGGATCCAATGCCCTACGATGGGGGCTGAGTGGGCGCGTAGCTCAGT
>JAJDWM010000283.1 GCA_022825595.1 Bryobacterales bacterium
CCGGGTTTGGGCACTTGGCCGATGGGCCTTTATCCCCAGCTCGCGGACCGACGCGACCGCTATTCCTTGGTGCGCTCCATGGCTACTTGGGAGAGCCAGCACGGCAGGGGCCAGTACTACATGCAGACGGGGCATCAGCACAACCCCGCTTTGGCCCCCGAATTGCCGGGAATCGGTTCGGTTGTGGCCCTAGAGTCCTCCGCTGGCCGCCGGGAGAGCGACTGCCTCCCGCCATTCGTCGCATTCAACACCTTCCCGCAGGTTGGCCTGATCGGGTCCGGCTTCCTCCCGGCCACGTTCACACCCTTCCACATCAATACCTCTTCGGACATTTCGGCGCTCGCGCCCAAGGCCGAGGAATTGCCGGACTTCAAACGGCGCTGGGAGCTCCTCAAGAGGCTTGACGGTCGATTGCGGTCGGACCGGTCCCTTCAGCGCAAGGCCTACCGCGACTATCACAACCACTACGAGGGCGCCGTCGATCTCATGTCCGATCCCCGCAGCGCTCATATCTTCAGGATTGGAGAATCCGACAGCTCCCGGTATGGGGGCAACCCGGTCGGGGACTCGTTCGTACTCGCGCGCAACCTTGTGGTCGCCGACGCCGGAACGCGGTTCATATTCCTGACCCACGAGGACTGGGACCACCACGGGGCAATCTACAAGCCAGAGAACTTCTACAAGCGTTCGCACGAGCTGGACACGGCGCTGAGCCAGCTGCTTGACGACCTCAGCGCGGAGACCCGCGCCGACGGTCGATCCGTGCTGGACGAGACCCTGGTGGTCTGCGTGGGCGAGTTCGGGCGCACACCTGGCGAGCTAACCAACATTGACGGGCGTGACCACTACCAGTACGCCTTCACCGGGCTATTCGCAGGCGGGGGCGTGAAGCCTGGCCGCGTCTTGGGGGCTACCGACGATGCCGGTGCGCAGATCACGGATCCCGGATGGAGCGCGAATCGCCCGGTGTATCCGGAGGACCTCGCCACAACCATCTATTCGGCAATGGGAATTGACTGGACCAAGAGCATCGAGGAGACTCCATCCGGACGCGCGTACCACTACATCGAGGTCTTTTCGCCCACCCGCATGCTGGCCAACCGCGTCGTGCGAGAACTATTCGCGTGAGGCCACGGCCGCAGTTGCGCTTGGCATGATCTGCACGATCGCAGACCGCGCTCGAGTGGCGTGGCTGAGGCGAAAGATGCGCGCCGACTGGGACCGCCGGGGCCGTAAGGACGCGATGCACTACGTGAACACGGCCCGGCGGGGCTGGAACGAGCACGAGTTCTTTGCGACCGGCGATCGGAATGTAGCAGAACTGATCTCCGGCGACATGGAGAGCGTCTGCCAAGGCCGGGATCCTTCGGCGATGCGAGTCCTTGAGATCGGCTGCGGCGTCGGCCGCATGACGAGGGCCCTTGCCGGAATCTTCGGCGAGGTCCACGGCGTCGACATCAGTGGCGAGATGGTTAGCCGAGCCCAATGGTTCCTCCGGGACACGCCCAATGCGCACGTGTATCGCAACTCGGGCGCCGACTTGGCCGTCCTCGGCGAAATGCGCTTCGACTTTGCCTTCTCCTTCATAGTCTTCCAGCACATCCCCAGCCGTCGTGTAATTTCCCGCTACGTGAGTGAAGTCCACAGACACCTCAGGCCGGGTTCGATGTTCAAGTTTCAGGTCCAGGGCTGCACGGCCCCGTCGCTCCAAAGACTCCGCAACGACACGTGGCTAGGAGTTGGCATTTCGGAGGGCGAAGCGGCGCGCATGGCCGCCGAGAACGGATTCGCGCTGGTGCGAAGCTCAGGTGCGGGGTCGCAGTACTACTGGCTCTGGTACCTGAAGCCCCGGCAGGAACCGCTTTGGTCGTAGGGGCGGCTCATCCTCCCCAGTCGGAGGGCAGCCGAGGGGCGAGCCGGAGCCACCGGAGGGCCCGGTAGGGCCAGCGGGACAGTTCCCGGCTCATGCGTCCCTCGACGGTGGCGTGCCGCGACTCGAGCGCGGTTACCCAGCGCTCGAGCTCTCGGATGTGCTGTTCCCTCGCACGCAGAACATTGCCTGGGTTAGGGATATATGCCAGGTCAGCCAGCCCCTCCAAGGGCTGGGATGAGCAGACTGCGACAAAGAAGTGGGCGTTCTCCGGGTTGAACCCGACCGGTTCCACAAATCCCCGGGCCGCCTGGGTCTGCCCCGAGCTGATGCTGATGGCAGAGACGTGGTTCTGGAAGAACATCCGGCAGTGCTCAAACTCAGTCGCTAGGGCGGCGCGGAACTCCAAATGGTCGAACTCGCGGACGTGGAAGGGGTTGGGCTCCGTGCGGGTCGACTGATAGTAGGGCCGATTCGGGGTGGATGCGACGAACGCGCCGCCCGGGGCCAGCACGCGGGCTGCCTCGCTGACGAGCCGTCCCCAAGCCTCAAGGTGCTCGATCACCTCAAACGCCACGACTAGGTCGACGGATGCGTCCGCCACCGGCAGTGACTTGCAGTCCCCCCGCGCGAATGCTGTTCCAGGAGCGGCACGGGAGGCTTGGCGCACGGCGTCTGAGGATAGGTCGACGCCGAGCGTCAGATCAGCGGAGCGAGACAGGATCTCGCAACCGTACCCTGCGCCGCACCCAGCATCCAGAACGCGCTTGCCGTGCGCCAGCGGCTCGGCGAAGTGGTAGCGGGCCAGATGCTCGTTGCGGACGTCCGGATCACCGGTGGAGGGCACGAGCCGCTCCCCGCCCGGCTGTCTAGGAGCTGCTGGCATCACCGACTCGCCGGTTCATTGGGCTTTGGCATCGGCAACGCTCCGTCCGGATCGTCCTCCGAACGGAGGCCGGTGATTGGATGCCGCACCCGCGCGCTCAATCGCCGCGATAGTCGATCCAGATCGGACTGCTCCACGCCATGTTCTCGTCGGACTGGATGACGCGCACGTAGTAATAGTGAATACCGGGCGTGACCTCAGAGTCCGTGAACGTCAGCGTCAGTTCGCCGACCCCTGGTTCGGCGGTGTAGGCGAAAGTGTTGTCCTTGATGATGTCTATCTGGCGGATGGCGGCTGTGCCGATGACCCGGATGTCCAGCCGGGGCCTATTACTGCTGGCGAACTCTTCGCCCATCGCATGGCCCCGACTTTGGAAGTCGACAATGATGTTGTCGGTAGCGGCATAAGTTCTCCGCGCGTACAGCGAATCCCAGATGGCGCCGTAGGATCGCTCGGGCGTGTAGGCAACCGCATAGGACATGTGAGTCGAGCGGTGGTCCGAGCTTGCGATGAAGCCGAGCCTGTAACCCTTCTCGAGTGCGTTCCACACGAAACCCGCCGGCCGGATTGCCCCTGACGTGATGTAGCCTCCGACCACAATCTGCTCGGCCGTGGCGCCGCGCGGCGCTCCCAAGTACTCGTAGGAATCGCGGTTCCCCTGGAAGATCTCTACCAAGCGCTCAGCACGTTCGTTGTTGTAGCGCCAGTCTGTGCCCATTTGGGTCGCAGTCGTGTGCGGAATGCTGATGGCCTTCGGCCGATCGCCCTCTAACAGCTGCCTCCACAGCAGAGGAGTATCGTCCTCCGCTACGCCGATCTCGCGGTCCCCGAGCTTGATCCGGATTGGCGAAAACCCCCTGCCCCGCCAGACGATGTTGCGGTGGCCATCCGGATAGCCCACGGTGCGCTCGTAGTTCAGGACGGGGTAGAAGGTTCCGGGAATCTTGTAGACGTCGACGGCCTTGTCCACCATCCGCCACATATATTCGCTGTCAGCCTTCTCGGGCAGCACGTGCTCCGACGGTCCCAAGAAGTCCATTCCGGCGGCGTCGATGGCGTAGCGGTAGCAATCGTATAGGCTCCCGTCGCTGTAACCGTCGAAGGAAAGGTCCGTATGCCGGTGCAGGTCTCCCCAGGCCAGCCGATAGCGCTCGCCGCCGGCCTCCATGCGGTACTCCTTCCAGAGAGGTGCTTTCCGGCCGGGATCCGAGTCCCCCGCCGGAGCGGGTGCGCGCAGGTCGTCACCCGCCAGAAAGTACTCGTCCGTGACCGGGCCACCTGGCACGCGAGAAAGCTCGACCTTGCCGGCGTACACGTCGTACTGCCAGAACCTCTCGCTGTCAGGGGGGTAGCTCTTGCCGTCGGTCTGCGTGACGACCCACAAGTCTCCGCTTCGGTCCACAGCGGTGGCCGGACGCTGCTCGTTTCGACCGTCGGAGTGTGGCAGCCAGATCGGGGGAGTCCAGCCGTGGCCGTCAAACATCGTGAGCTTGGAGTCCCAGTAGGGAAAGATCGACCGAGCCGCGACGGACGGCGGATTGGCGCGACCCAAGGTGCGGGTGCGCAGGAGGGCCCACACTCGCCCCTTGCCGTCGACCATCAGCTTCGGGTACTCGGTGAAGGTCTTCCGGGCGCTGTCCAGGCCCAGTGCCATCCAGCTGCCCGTGATCGGGCTTGGAGGGAAGCGGTGGTCAATCGCGGGCACGGGCCGTGCGATCCGGCCCCGGTCCAGCACGCGCACTTGGGCCTGCCTCTTGAAGTACAGGCCGCTCTCTCCGCGGTGGATGCCGTTGATCCCGTAGTGGTCCTTGCCCCAGTTCGGTCCCCCGTTGTCCCACGCGATCCATAGCCGGTCCCGGTGGTCGAAGACGATACTGGCATGGGCCTGGAAGTCCTCGCTGGCCGTGAGGCGTTCCTGCTGCTGGAGTTTGCCGTTGACCAAGCGGCGCAGGAAGATGTCGTAGTTGCCGTGGCGATAACTGTCCCAAGCGACCGCAACCTCGCCACGCGAGTTGATGCTGATCGCAGGCTCCCAGTCGTTGGCGGGATGCTCCGTGACCTTCATGGGCTCCGACCACTGGCTTCCCTTGCGCGCCATCAGTGAGATGTCAGTGTTCCCGACGGCACCGGACTGGTAGGCGAGGTACACGTCTCCCTGCGGGGAGACAGCCATGCGGGGGTAGGTGTCCGGTCCGGGCCCCTGCGTCAGGGCTGCCGCTGTGGGGCTTCCCCCCAGCGTGTACTCAATCCCGACTAAGTGGACGACACCGTCGCGGATGCGCGAGGCAACCGCTGTAACCTCGCCAGCTCTCGCTGAAGCCAGATCCACTTGGTAGTAGTCGCCCCGAGGAGCCAGTGTGACCGGCCCTTCCCACTCCTCGCCGTCTGCACTCGACCGCAGCTGGATAGTGTCCGCGCCGTCCTCGAAGGCTATCCAAGCCACCCACACTCTGCCGTCCGGGCCCACGGCGATGGCGGGGTAGTCATCGTCGGCCAGGCTCTCCGCCATTCGCCTCGAAGCTGGCACGCGCTCGACGCGCATCCGACCGTCCAAGAGGCGGGTCGGCTCTTGGTACCGCACACGACCGGTCGAGAACTCAGCCGTTCCCTGCGCCGTTTCAAGCTTGACGACTGTCTCCTCTGACGACTCCACGTCGATCAGAATGCCCTTCCATCTCACCGGCGGGAACTCCGCTTGGTCCCGCGGCTCCATCTGCAGCCGACCGTCCCATTGGTTGCCGCAATTCCATGCAGATCCCTGCGCGGTCTCTCCCGGCCCAAAGTGGTGCGATGCCACCACGGCCACCGTACCGGCGGTGGCACTCGCGGAGCCGCTCCAGTCCCTAACCTCGGAATCGGCCCCTCCGAAGAGCACGCGGAACCGCTGGGTTGCGGCGAGCGGGAGCGAGAAGGCCAGCGTCAGGCCGCAGGCAACGATCAGTCGAAACGGGTAGCCGAATTGCATACGGGAAGCAGAATAAGAGCATCCCAATCATATCCAAGGGACGGCAAGACCAAATCCGGGGCGATCTGGCGGCACCAGCGGGGCGTTGGTGAGCCATGGCAGGAGCGTGGCCCCTAGAGGCCGCACCTCTGGACGCCGTACTTCGTCGCTCGCCGGGCCATCCGCCCCGCAGCGGCTATGGTGAGGATTAGCACCCGCCCGACAGTGGACACCCGCAAGAAGATTGTTCCGCACGATTCCCTGCCTGAGACTGGCGAACCGATCTCATTTGCCAAGGGGTGGTTCGACGTGCTCACGGCGGACCTGTGCTCGCTGCTTGACGAAGCAGCGGCGCACGGCAGAAGGCTGGCCGTGCTCGTCTACGAGGATGAGCCCGGCCATCCGTCCCCTTTGGGCGCATACGACCGCGCACGAATGGCGGCGGCCCTGCGGTCCGTGGATCTGGTGTGCACCTGCCCGCGAGCGGATGCAGATGCGATCGCATCGAGAGCAGGCGCCCCAACGCCGCGCGATCTCGACGCTCCGGGCACACGGGACGTCGTGCGGCAGGTGATCGACACGCTGTCGGACTGAGGGCCGCCAAGTGCGCATCCTGATGGTGCGGCTAGGGGCGATGGGCGATGTCATTCAGACCCTCCCGGCCGCCCGGGAGCTTCGCCGACGCTTCCCGATGGCCAAGATCGCTTGGGCGGTGGACGCCCGCTGGGCGGACCTGCTGCTGGGGAACCCGCACATAGATGAAGTGGTACGGGTCCCGATGCGGGCATTGCGCAATCGCGACGCTCCCCTAGCCGCTGCTCGAAGGGCCCTGGGCCTGATCAAGGGTCTAAGACAGTCGCGCTTCGAGATCGCGTTCGACTTTCAAGGGTTGATGAAGTCCGCTGCGCTCGCTTCGATGAGCGGAGCATCTCGAACGGTCGGTTTCTCGAGAGAATCACTAAGGGAACCCGTCGCCGATATCTTCTACTCGAGACGTGCCACGTCATCGATGAAACACGTGGTCGACCGTTACCGGGACTTGGCCTCACCTGGTTCGGGAGCGAGTTCGCTCGACAGGGGAGCGTTTCCACTGCCGGACGGGGGGCCACTTGGAGCCCTTCCCGTCCAATACGTGCTTGCCAGCCCTCAGGCTGGCTGGGGCTCCAAACAATGGCCGCCGGAGTACTACGCCCAACTGGCCACACTCTTGCTCCGCGAGTTCGGCATTCCGCTGTTGGCCGACTTTGCCCCGGGACAAGAGCACCGCGCCCAAGCGATCCGCGTCATTGCCGCTGAGGGATCCGTCGTTCCGCACTCGTCAACCATCTTGGGTCTGATCTCAGCAACGCGACGCGCAACGGCAGTCGTGGGTGTTGACAGCGGCCCCATGCATTTGGCCGCTGCGCTCGACCGCCCAGGAGTGGCAATCTTCGGGCCGACGGAACCACGTAGGAACGGCCCGCGCAGTCCGCTCATCGAAGTAATCCGCACTCCGGGCGCGCTGACGACGTACAAACGCAATGCTGAGCCGAGCCCGTCCATGCTTGCCTGTGCGCCGCGGACCGTCCTGAGTGCCCTAGCCCCAATCCTCGCTCGGTAGACTGGGGCAGATGACACGGTTCGGCCTGCTATTGCAGATTGGTGCGCTGGTGGTCGCGCAACTTGCGGCACAAGGACAGCCTGCAGGGGGCCGCCTCAACGGACGCGACGCGGCTCTGCTCAACGAGCGCATAGCCGGCCTCATGGAAGCCACGACCATCGTGATTCCGGAACTTGCCCGGGCCGGTGAGCCCCTCTTGGAGAATTTCCGCCACGGCATCCGGACGCTGGAAACTGGCCAGATCCGCGACAACACCGGTGTGCTGTACACGATGCTGACGAACGCGCGGGCGTACCTGCAGCTCTCGGACGTCCTGCCAGCGTCCGAGGAATTCGGCGAGGACGTGCGCCGCCAGCTGTCCGAGCTGCGGGACGGCATCCGGCGTCTGGACGGTCACTTCCGCGCCACGCTCGAGTACCGAGAGAGGCAGGCACTCGGGTTCGACCGGGACAATTTGGGCCGCTACGAGAATCCGAACTCCCTAGTAGGGCCTCCCGATTCCTCGGCTCCCCGAGTCGTGTTCTTGGGCGACTCCATCACGGACGCCTGGGATCTGAACCAGTACTTCCCCGGCAAGCCGTACATCAATCGCGGCATAAGCGGCCAGATCACTGGACAAATGCTCGGACGAATGAAGGCCGACGTGATCGATCTCCAGCCCCGAGTCGTTGTCCTTCTCGGCGGGACCAACGACTTGGCGCGCGGTGTCCCGAACAAAGCTATCCGCCACAACGTGGAGATGATCGGCACGCTCGCCGAGGCGACAGGAAGCAGGCCGATCCTAGGATCGATCCTGCCTGTAAGCGATTACCACGTGGAAGCAAGTCCCCGCTTTCTCCGGACGCCGCTAAGGGATCCGGCGCGGATTCTGTCCCTCAATGACTGGATCCGAGGCCTGTGCGCGTCGAAGGGCTGGGTCTATGTGGATTACCACTCAGCCATGTCGGACGAGTCCGGGCGGCTGCGTCGAGATCTGGCCGATGACGGCCTCCACCCGAACACGGAAGGCTACAAGGTGATGGCGCCGCTGGTGGAAGGCGCCATCGAGTCGGCTCTCGGCGGCCGCCGACGCCGCTCCAGGCGGTGATGCGACGAAATGGCCGGTCCTGCTAAGCTGATTGCGCATCGGAGTTCCACCCTCGAATAGGGCTTTCCCAATGCGCATCTTGGACTTCTTCCGACCGGCCCCACGGGAGCGGGCCCAAGTTTCCGAGGATTCCGAGACCATCCGGAGGATCAGCGAGGCTATCGA
>JAJDWM010000147.1 GCA_022825595.1 Bryobacterales bacterium
GGCCTGACCTGACCTCCGACCGGACGCAATGTTCTTGTGTCCGATCGGCTGGCTATCGGCGTCTGGAGTTAGTCAAGTGTCGCCGGGCGCTGCTCGGCTTAACGAATCAAAGGGCAGGGAAGGCCCCCGTGCGCCGCCCGCGCCCACGCGGAGCCCTCGCAGGGTAGGTCTCCGAACGGATCCGGCCGGACCCGTCCGTGAAGACGAATTCGGCGCCCCCGTCTGGCCGCAGCTTGTAGTGCACCGAGTGGTCCTGGCCGCGAAGACCGAACTCCAATCGGTAGGCGCCTGCTCCCAATCTGATGAATCCGGTGATCGCCGCACCCCGGATTGGTCGCGTGAACGGCCTTACGGCTCTGGCCCTCGGTTGTACCGCGACTTGGCCGTTCCGCAGTGCAATCCGACCCCGGAACCCTCCGTTCACTCGCGGATACTCCTTGCTCGCATGGTAGTGGTACGAACCGTCAGGCCCTGCATGGCCATTCAGCCAGTCCAGATCCCGAGCCTCCGATCCGTCGGCCTCGACGTAGCCGAACATCGGAAATCCGTCCAGAGCCCAAGCCAGGGGCAAGCCCGTTCCGGTACGGTCTGAGAGATGAATTGGGGCGACGTGATAGTGATAGTCGTCGGCTCTGCCGGCGTGGCCTCCGAAGGTGTCGAGTTCTCCGGCGAGATACGTGTCCGTGCGCCCGTCCTGCTTGATGGGATTGAAGATCGGGATTCCGTTCGTCGCGACGGCGATCGCGCCGCGGAACAGTGTTTCTCTTGCTGACACTGGTGTGGAGGAGAAGCGCGGGCGCAGGGTGAACCGGAACGCGTTGTCGCCGGTGTAGGGTTGTGGAATCGGGACCTGCCCGTTCCAGGCCCGGATCCCGACCATCATCGGATGGCGGGGCAGGCCGGTGGACTCTACGTAGAAGTAGTCGTCGTCCCAGCGCACCCTCACGTCATCTTGGAACGGCCGGAACGAGCGGGCCACATAATCCGGATCGGATGCGAGTTCGTTTGTGGATTGTTCCGTCGCTGCCGCGGTCAGCATGGCCAAGAGCAAGACTGCTGCGAGCCTAGGCCTGGTCATTGGGACTCGACCCGCCCGGGACGCCGTCGGCGCTCCGGCCGCCGGCCTTCACGAGCCCGCGGACGGGCTCTCCTGCTTGGGCCTTCAAGGAAGTCCTCGGACTGGAGCCTTGCAAGCGCCTCCTCACCCAGCCCCTCCCGGAGGTGGGCCATCAGCTCGACCTGCAACCCTGCTGCAAGCTCCCGATGTTCGGAAGCAATATCGCGCGCCTCGCGGGGATCCGCACGCACGTCGAACAGGGCGGCCCTTCCTTCCGCCCATGAATAGAACAACTTGAAGTTCTCTCGAACGATCGCGGCCTGCGGGCCGGGTTCTCGACCGCGGGCTTCGGCGAAGAAGAATACCATCCGGTCAATGGGGCGATCGATTCCGGACTCGCAGCCATTCAGGAGCGTCGGCCTCCAGCTGCCCCCCTCCACTCCGGGTGGATGCGACGAATCCGGGACTGCGAAGTCGAGGACTGTCGGCAGCAAGTCGTACCCAACGACGGGAGTGTCGCAATAGGAGTCCTGCTCGATCCCCGGCCCGCGCACGAGTAGAGGCACGCGCAATCCCCCCTCCGTGACATTCGTCTTGCCTCCGCGGAGGTAGCGCGTCGGTCCACCGTTGTCAGACATGTAGATCACATAGGTGTTGTCTCGAATTCCTAGCTCGTCGATCTTTGCCAACGTCATGCCAACAGCCCGGTCGAAGTCCTCGGCCATGGCTGCTCGAGTTGGGTCTCGATGGAGTCGCCCTTGCGGTCGAGCTTGCCACCGCTTGAGGGTCTCAGGCAGAGACTGGTTGCTGCCGTGCACGGCGTAGTGCCACAGCTGCAGATAGAACGGACGACCGTCTTCGACGCTGTCTTGCATGAAACGGTTGCCTTTCTGCGTCAGATCGAACATGCGCTTCGGATCCCGGGGGTCGGGGGACTCGCCGTCCCGGTTCTGAGTGATCCGGCCGTCGTCCCGGTCGAATCCCAGTTCTCTCTGCGATCTGCTGAGCTGCCACTTCCCGAATGTCGCGGTCGCATAAGAGGAGTTGGACTGCTTGAGGGCATTGGCCAGCGAATGGCGTGAATCCGCCTGCAGGCGGGCGGCAGTGCGCTTGTCGGGAGCGTTGAGGCTCGTGGTGGTCATCCCGAAGGTGATGGCGTACCGCGACGGCTCGCACTTCGGTGCCGCTGCATACGCGCGTGAGAACGTCATGCCTTCCCGTGCAAGGCGATCGATGTTCGGCGTCCGATGGAAATCGCTGCCGGATTCCGGCACACTAGGGATCATTCGCCTGGAGAGGCCGTTCCATGCCTGGTCGTCGGCGAGGATGAAGACGAAATTGGGAGGGGCGGCATCCGCAGTCAGGACGGCAACCAGCGGCAGCCAGATTCGCATCTTCACTAGCAGTCTCCATTGCATTTCGGCTGGACACGGAACGAGTAGGCAGTGCGTCCGTTTCCGACCTCTACTCCGTCCAGCCGGGACTGAACCAGCTCGACCGTTGCCGCTTCTCGCGACACAGTGACACGCACATGCCCGGGCCCACCGACCACATCAGCACGCTCATACAGGCTATGGATGTCGCGTGGCGCACCATATCGATCGAGCCCGGGCTGCGGAACCAGCAGGTACACGATCCCGTCGAGCTCTTCCCTCGCAAAAACGTGATCATGGCCGTGGAAAACGATGTCCACGCCAGTCTCGACGAGAATCTGATGAATCGGTTTGCCCCAACCTGGCCGACGTTCTTCGAACTCGTGTGTGCCGCTCAGGGAGCGGCCTCCCCACTCGAACAGCCCGGCGGCGGCGGCTCCGCCCCGAGCTGCTTGATTGATGCCGCCTACGAGATGGTGCACGAGGACAAACTTGAACCGAGCCTTGCTTGAACGCAATGTCCGCGCGAGCCAGCGAAACTGATTCTCGCCCAGCGTGCGGTCCCAGAAGTCGCTGCCCCGCCGAGTACGAGGCGTTTCCCAGAATGGATCGAGCACAACAAAGAGGGCGTCGCCCCATTCCCAGGAATAATAGTTCCCACGGCCATGGTATCCGTCTGACGGCGTCGCGAAGTACGAGTCGCGCTGCTCGCGTGCCCATTCGCCCATAGCACCCCATCTCAGTCCCTCGCCGTCATGGTTGCCTGATACGAGAAAGACGGGCGCGTCAGTCCCGATCAAGCCTAAGTAGTACCGCTGAGCAAGGTATTGCGGCAAAGCGTTCCGGTAGTCTGTGCGTCTCTTGTCTGTCATGAAGGTGTCGCCCAGATCGATATGGAAGTCCGGGGCAGCAGCCTTGGCATTCCGCAAAGAGGCCTCGTAGAGGCGCGTATCGGTCCGACCGTCTAGGTGAGAGTCGGATTGGACTGTAAACACGAAGGTCTCGCCTTGCGCCCGACCGGTCCTGAATCTGAACTCATTCGATGCGCCAAAGTCATCCGTTGCCGAGGCCCTGCCCCTCCATCGATAGAAATACTGGGCGTTGGGGGCTAAGTTCTCGAGGATCACCTCGGTCGGTAGGCCCGGCACGAGGCTGACAAGATCCGTACGCTCGTTGTATCCGCCCGGCGTATCGCCGAACTCGAAGTATCCCTCAAGCGGCGAATAAGCGACGATGCTCGCTGTAACCGAAGAACCGGTCGGGTTTCCGAGGACAATGTCGAACTGCCTGTAGGGCACTTCCGTCCGGAACATATCCGGCGGTCCGCGTCGAGCGCCCCTGCCGGCTTGCTCGGTGCGCGGATTGGATTGCGCCTGGAGGTAGCTTGCCGACATGGACTGGTGAGACGGCGTTGGGACTGGCGAATTGGCGATGGACCAGCCCACAAGAACGAGACCGCAACGAGCCGTGGTTGATCGGAACGCCCTGCTCGCGCTCCAACTTCCGAGAAAGAGCGTCCAAACGCCCGGCAACGGCGATCGAGTTTGGGCGCAGCGGCTCTCGCGACGGATCGCGGAATCCCCCGCTTCGTTGCGGCTGGCAGGCACCCCGATCTCAGCTGCAAGGCAACCGGGTCGGTCCTGTCCTCCGGGCCGAAACACTGGCTCTTCCCTCCGCATGCTGTTTATCGTTGGTCTTTGACGAGCGGTAGTCAATGGGCTGGTGCATGTGCAGGTACCATTTGCACGAGTCTTTACAAGAAGATGCGGGGCCTCGCCGTGTTGGCTCGTACTGGACTTCCCAGTCCGTTGGGGAGTCGTCCGAGACCGTCGCCAGCTTGATGCTGGAGTACTGCCCGTTGGCAAGCGTGGCCGAGCGGCTTGGCGAACTGGAGGAAGGAGGGTCCACGCCGCCTTGAGGGTCGTGCTCCGCCGGCAGGCGAGCCCCAACAAGCGGTCGAGGCGCTGCCGTTTCGGGGCGATGAGTGGGCAGGTGTGCCCCACAGTGGGAGGCAGTCCGAAGCCCTGTCTTGAATGCGGCCCCACGCTTGGCGAAGACGGCTGCGGGGCGTCTAGGACGGCAGTTGAAGCCGGCGCAAGAAAGGAGGGGAAGCTACGAGAACGTTCAGCGAGCCAAGAGTCCGGGTCGATTCAGACTTGGTGGGGTATTTGTTCATCCGCGCCAAGGGCGATCAGAATGGGGCTGCTTGCCTAGAACTTCTTCTCCGAATCGATCAGGATCGTCACCGGCCCCTGATTCGTTGACTTAACTTCCATCATCGCCCGAAAGACCCCTGTGGAGACCTCTACGCCCATGTCCTGAAGCTCGGAGACATAGGCTTCGTAGATCTCTTCCGCAGGTCCGGGAGGCGCAGCACGGTCAAAGCTCGGCCGTAGGCCTCTCCGCACATCTCCGAATAGAGTGAATTGAGAGATCGCCAGCACGGCCCCACCGACATCCCTCACGGACCGGGTCATGCGATGGTCCTCGCCCTCGAACACGCGCAGGCCGGCGGTCTTTCCGGCCAGATACGCCGCATCCCTTCGAGTGTCGCCCTTGGCTACGGCCACGAGGACCAGCAGTCCTTGGCCGATGCGACCCCTGACGGTCCCGTCTACCGAGACGCTGGCGGAACTGACACGTTGGACAACGGCCCGCACGGATCGACCATTCTAGCTACCGGACCATCGCTGGCCCGACCTAGAGCGGTCGGATATCCTAGTGCCGTGCGAGTGCCGATCGTCGCGATCCTCGCTGTCGGCGGGCTGCTGGGCCAAGTGGACCAGCAGCGGCTTGAGCTGGCAGGATCGGAGCCCCAGAACTGGCTGACCTACAACGGGACCTACTTCAGTCAGCACTACAGCCAGCTCGACGGTATTGACCTGTCCAACGTTGTGGACCTAGAACTGCGATGGGTGTACCAAGCAGAGTCGACCGACAAGTTCCAGGCGACTCCCCTAGTTGTCGATGGCGTCATGTACGTCACCGAACCTCCGGACAAGCTGGTGGCACTTGATCCCGCCTCCGGGCGCGAATTCTGGGTCTACCACCACGAGCTCCCCGAGCGAATCTACCCGTGTTGCGGGCGAGTCAACCGGGGCGCCGCAATCCTCGGAGACACCCTGTATTGGGGCACGCTGGACGCCAAGCTCGTCGCGGTGGACGCCGCGACCGGTCGCAAGGTGTGGGAGACCACGGTGGTCGAGGACTACGAGAGGGGCTATGCCCTGACGGTGGCCCCACTGGTCGTCAACGGCAAGGTCATCGTGGGTACGGCAGGCGGCGAATTCGGCATCCGAGGTTACTTGGCGGCCTACGACGCAGCCACCGGCGAAGAGGCTTGGCGATTCTATACGATTCCCGGCCCCGGCGAGCCTGGTCACGAGACGTGGGAGAACGATGCGTGGAAGACAGGTGGCGGCTCGATCTGGCTCACCGGTTCCTACGATCCAGAGCTGAACCTGACGTACTGGGGAGTGGGGAATCCCGCACCGGACTGGAATCCTGACGTCCGCCCTGGAGACAACCTCTACACGGATTCGGTTGTAGCGCTGGACGCGGACACAGGAAAGTTAAAGTGGCACTTTCAGTTTACCCCCCACGACGAGTGGGACTGGGATGCCGTTCAGATTCCCGTCCTGGTCGATTTGGATTGGGATGGGGTACCCCGCAAGCTCATGTTGTGGGGCAACAGGAACGGCTTCTACTACGTGCTGGACCGGGAGACAGGCGAATTCCTGCTCGGCAGGCCATTCGTCAAGCAGACCTGGGCGGCCGGATTGGACGAGAACGGTCGACCGGTCAAGATCCCGGGCCGGGGCCCTAGCCGAGAAGGCACGAAGACTTGGCCCGGCGTCCAAGGCGGCACGAACTGGTACGCGCCGTCCTTCAGCCCCAGTACGGGGCACTTCTACCTGTCCGTTTGGGAAGGCTACTACTCCATCTACTACAAGTGGGACCAGGACTACGAGCCCGGGATGCGCTATTTGGGCGGTTCGCCCCGCGGTCCCGTCTCGTCGACGCGCCGCACCAGGTTCATGACGTACACCGAGGAGGACGGGTATGGGGCAGTCAGGGCTCTCAACCCGCTCACAGGCAAGGTGGTCTGGGAGTTCGCCATGACCGATGTCACCGATTCTGGCCTGCTGTCGACCGCGAGCGACATTCTCTTCTCCGGCAGCAGGGAAGGGCACTTCTATGCCCTGGACGCAAGAACGGGAGAGCTGCTTTGGCAGCGGTATTTGGGCGGCCAAATCGCCGCCTCCCCGATCACTTACAAGGTTGGAGAAATTCAGTATGTCACCGTTGCATCTGGCCACGCACTTTTTGCGTTCGCCCTGCCCGAATGATCTGGCGGGCCGCGCAATGCTGACGAGCAGAAAGCCCCGAAGCTGGTTGCTTGCGACGCTGGCTGCCGTCGGAATCGGAGCATCCTGCACTGCGGTGAAGGAGGACGGAGCGATCGTGCAGCGCGTGTACTTTGGCACTGGAGCAAGCCACGTGTATGTGGCAACGTTCGACGACACTACCGGCGAGCTCGGAGAGCCTAGCCAAGCGGCAGCGATTGGGAGGCCCGGCTTCTTGACGTTCCATCCGTCCAAGGATGTGCTCTACGCCGTCGGTCGTGAGAGGGAGGGTGATTCTGGCTGGCGTGGCGAGGCCGCAGCATTTCAGGTCGACCCGATTGCGGGTGCCCTGACCGAGTTGAACCGAGCTGCCACAAACGGGGCTGGCGCCGCCCACGTAGCAGTGCACCCGAAGGGCACTGCGATCGCCGCCTGCAACTACGGCGATGGCAACACGGTCACCCTCCGCCTTGGACCGGACGGCTCCCTCGGCGGGGTCGTCTCGGACGTGCCGCACGAGGGCTCCAGCGTCCATCCCACTAGGCAAGGCGAGCCGCATCCTCACTCAGTCAACTTCACCCCGGACGGCGAGTACCTGATCGTCCCCGATCTGGGGACGGACGAGCTTGTCAGCTACAAGTTTCATGCCGAATCGGCGGTGATTGAGCGCGTCCCCGATCCCCAGATCCGAGTGCCTCCGGGATCCGGTCCAAGGCACATGACATTCCACCCCAACGGCCGCTGGGCATACGTGATCAACGAACTTGCCTCCACGGTCTCGGTGTTCGAGTACGACGCCTCGTCGGGGGCCATGAACGACCGGCAGGTCATCCGTACACTCCCGGAAGAATACGAGGGTCCGCCGAACACGACTGCTGAGGTCCTCGTGCACCCGAATGGCCGGTTCCTCTACGGATCAAACCGTGGCAGCAACACCATCGCAGTCTTCTCGATCGACCAGTCCGACGGGAAGATTGCGCCGGTAGAACACGTGCCGACCGGGGGCGACTGGCCTCGCAATTTCCGGCTCAGCCCTTCAGGGAGCTTCCTTCTGGCCGCCAACCAGCGCTCGGACAGCGTGCACGTGTTCCGAGTGGACCCGGCCGACGGCCGACTCGAGCCGACCGGCGGTAGCGTGACCGTGCCGTCCCCCATGTGCGTACGCTTCGGTCCCACGAGATAGGCTCTCGCCGCCCGCTGCGCTCGCCGTGAGGCTGGCTCAGGTCCTCACCCGAAGCATCAGATAACTGCCCCCGATGGTAAAGAGCAGGCATGGGGCCCAAGCAGCGATCGAGGGCTGGAGTTGTCCCGAGTGGCCGAGTTGCTCAGCCAGTGCGCTTGATGCATAGAAGGCTAGGATCAGCCCGAGCGCAACGCACACTGAGCGCAGACTGCGACCGCCCCCGTAGCGAAGGGCGAAGGGCACGGTCGTCAGTGCCATGGCGAAGCAGAACAGTGGAAACGCCAGCTTCTTGTGCATGCTGACCCTCAGACGTACGGTGTCGAACCCGCTCTGCGTGAGGTCGCTGATATAGGCCTGAAGCTGGGCAAGGTTCATCTGCTGGTGGCGGCGGTCGCGCTTGAGGAAATACGAAGGCGGCTCAACAATGTCCCGGAACGATCTCGCATCGAACGTCTCGAAGTGCTCGGTTTGGATGCCGGCCAAGTTCCGCGACCAGCCGTTCTCGAAAACCCATTCTTCTTCCGCCGCATCCCAGCGGGCTCGCTCCGCCTGAATGTGCCGCTTGAGCTCGAACGGCTCGCGGCGAAGGTCGAAGACACCGATGCCCGAGAACGTGTTCGTTCCGGGGTCAAACGCACGGTGGTAGAAGATCCGGTCGGTGAGGCCGAATGTCCACTGGCGGTCGGGGCGCAGGTAAGTCCGGGGCGGCCTGCCCTTGATTTCGTCCCTCAGGGCGTCCTGCCGCTGGTTGGCGGCGGGAAGGTATGTCTCCTCCAGCATGAAGAGCGCCCCGCTGAGAATGCCGGCGACCGCCAGCACAGGGACTGCGAGCCGATAGAGGCTCACGCCGCAGCTGCGAAACGCCGTCAGTTCGTGGCGGATGGCCATGATGCCAAAGCAGATCAGGGCTGCCACCATCACAGCTAGCGGCGCTGTGTTGTACACCAGGAAGGGCGTCAGGTAGTAGATGTACGGCACGAAGCGGTCAACCTTGTCCCGCTCCAGCATGTCGCCAAGCAATTCGAAGAAGCTGAAGATGTACCAGATCGCGATGAACACTACCAGGAACACCGCCAAGTAGTAGAGAAAGCTGCGCAGCACGTAGCGGTCGACTACGGGGAGCGGGGCGCGGATTGGGCTGCGCGTCTTGTACGCCGCGCCATTCAGTCCACGGACTGCGCCGACCGGAAGTCTTCGTATGCCTGCGACGACCCGGGCGAGGGTCGTGTGTGCTGCCCCGGCCCTCGGCCGACCGTCGGAATTCCACAGCAGCACCAGCCCGGCTGCGGCAAAGACAATCGTCGCGGACCACGCTGCGACCTCCGCGGGCAGCGCCCCCCTCTCGGCGAGCGCTGTGGCCCCGAGCGAGACCATCCAGTACCCGAAGCACAGGCCCATCGCCGCAAGCACGCCCGTGGCACGGCCCGCGCCTTGGACGGAGATTGCAAGCGGCAGTCCGAGCAAGGGGAGCAGCCAGCAAGCGAAGGGCAGTGAGAACCGGTCGTGGAGGAGGACGGTAGCTGCCGGGTCGCCCGCCTCCCCCGCGGTTGCCGCCAGATCCGCCGTGCGCATCGATTCATAGCGCTGCACCATCGGATCGAACCTGTTCGGTGGAGCCTCCAAGACTTGGTCCGCCGCCTGCGAACGGAAGGCCAGGTAATTCTCGGGATCCTTGGACATCTCGTAGGTGGTTGTGAGCGGAAATCTGACTTGGACACGGCCCTGCTGGGGCCTGGGAAGCACGAACGCCTCGGTGCCCAGAGTGATGCGCGGCCCGTCGACGGCCGTGTTGAATCCCGCGATCGATCCCCGAACGGCGGGCGGTCTCATGTCGGCCAGGAATATGCCCTTCCAGTGGATGCCCTCGCCGGGCATGACGTCCTGAACCCAGATAACGCGGTCCGGGTAG
Organism: Bryobacterales bacterium; assembly: GCA_022825595.1. Classification (GTDB taxonomy): domain Bacteria; phylum Acidobacteriota; class Terriglobia; order Bryobacterales; family UBA6623; genus VXMF01. The sequence goes on from JAJDWM010000147.1 coordinate 9,869, forward strand.
TCTTCCAAGAACACCCGTGGTACGACCTCCGTGCCAGCCAGCTGTATTCGCAGTTCCGCCGCAGTCCGGTCCTGTTCGCGAAACGACCACGGGGACAGCCAGAGTGTCGTGACCGCGCAGGCCACCGCACCGACCGTGGCCACCATCGAGACCGGCACGGCCAGGGCTCTCGAACGGATCCCGGACGCGACCATGGCCAACACCTCGTGGTCGCTCGACAGGCGACCCACGGCCACTAGCGTGCCCGTCAGCACGCCCATAGGGATCGTGAACGGGAATGCCTGTGGGACAGCCAGCAGCAGAAGCTTCAGCATGTCCCCGGGCGGCACTTGGCGGCCGACCAAGAGCTCCATGACGGGCTCTACCCGGTTCAGGAACAGGACCAGCGTGAACAGGCCGACCGCAACCCCTGAAGACAGGGCCACTTCGCGGAACACGTACCGGTGCAGGATTCCCACGCTTCGATCTTGGCCCCGCCCGAACCGTCATTATCGCCGCTTGGAGGCCGGGGCCCCGTGGTAGAATACGCGTGTACTGGGGCGCTATCGTCTAAGGGTTAGGACAGGGCCCTCTCAAGGCTCAGATCGGGGTTCGAATCCCCGTAGCGCTACCACGGATGCCGCAGTCCGCTCTCGGTGCGTTGAGGGTCTGCGACATTCGCTAGCCGCGCCGAAGGCCTTCTAGGCGGGGCATCCGCATGCTCGGGCTCACCAGGCAGTCACTGGGCTTGTGGGCAGGCCTTGCGTCTTTCCTTCTGATCCTGCTGCTCCCGGCGCCTGCTGGCATGGGGGATGCCGCGAACAAGACCGCCGCGGTCGCGGCGTTGATGATCTGCTGGTGGGTAACCGAGGCCGTCAACATCGGCGTGACCGGCTTGGTGCCGCTAGCGGCGCTTCCACTACTAGGAGTGGAGTCCAGCCAAGAGGTCTCGGCGAGGTATGCCAACCACCTGATCTTCCTGTTCATCGGTGGCTTCATCATCGCTCAGGCCATGGAGCGCTGGAACTTGCACCGCCGGATCGCCCTGAACATCATTGTGCGGTTCGGATCCCGCCCTCGGCCAATCGTGCTCGGCTTCATGGTCGCTACGGCTGTCCTGTCTATGTGGATCTCGAACACGGCGACGACGATGATGCTACTGCCGATGGCTATGGCCGTCGTCAATCAGCTCGTCCCCTCTGCGAAGGTGCGCGGGGTGGCGGACGGACAGCCCGCGGAGCGAGTCGCCCGTGACACGTTCGGTTCGGTCTTGCTGCTCGGAATCGCCTACGCGGCGAGCATCGGAGGCATCGGAACGGTCGTGGGCTCTCCGACCACGGTGGCGTTCTTGGGATTCGCGAACGAGGCGCTCCCCGATCTTCCCCAGATCACCTTCGCGCAATGGTCGATGGTCGCCTTGCCGATCGTAGTCGTATTCCTGCCGGTCACTTGGGCCTACCTGTGCCGATTCGGGGCACGTGCCCCCTTGTCCGCAGTTCGTTTCGAGAGCAGCCAGGACGTGGTCCGCTCCGAGCTCGCCTCGATGGGCCCCATGTCAGTGCCGCAGAAGCGCGTACTCGCCATCGCCTCCGCTACCGGAACGCTGTGGATCCTCCGGGCCCCGCTGCAGATCGGCGCGGTCCTCATTCCAGGATGGTCCAGCCTCTTTCCGCAGCCGGGTGCGATCCACGACTCTACCGTTGCCATGGCGATGGCGCTCCTTCTCTTCGGGGTACCCTCGGGCGCTTCCAGCAAGGAGGCCACACATAGGCTGCTCGCTTGGCGCCAAGTAGCCCGCGGCACACCGTGGGGAATCGTCTTCCTCATCGGCGGCGGGTTTGCCCTCGCAGGTGCGATCACTGGCAGCGGGCTTGCCGGATGGGTGGGCCAGTCCTTGGGAGCGCTGGCTGGCTTGCCGGAGTGGTTGCTAGTAGTCTGCGTTTGCGTCTTAGTGACCACAATGACGGAGACGACATCGAACGTTGCGACGGTCCTGATGCTCTCGCCGGTAGTGACGGCAATGTGTGCCGAGCTTGGAGTTCATCCCTACCTGCTGCTGCTGCCGATGGCGGTCACAGCCTCGTTTGCTTTCGCCCTTCCCGTGGCAACACCGCCGAACGCAATCATCTTCTCGAGTCGGTGGATCACAATTCCGCAGATGGCCCGGGCGGGAGTGGCGCTCGACGTGATCGGCCTGCTCATCGTCCCGCTAGCCGTGTATGCGCTGGGAACAGCTGCGCTGGGCATCTAGCATTGGCTCCAAGGCGAGGACGGTGAGGATTGTTGGATCAATCC
>JAJDWM010000371.1 GCA_022825595.1 Bryobacterales bacterium
GTGCGAATCGCGGCAATGGTGGGACTACGTCTCGCATCGGCCGACGGATGGCAGGAGGCACTAGTCGAAGTGCTCGTCTCCGACGCTCCGAATGTGGTTCGTACGGCAGCCCTGAGAACACTCGGAGCCGTCCCTCAGGGCCAGCACCGGATCCTTGACATGGAAGAGTCGTTCGATCTTCCCGGCGAGCTCCGCGCAGTTGCAGCCAGCATGTTGAATCGATCCCGTGACCGGGAGGTGAGAGCTAGGGCCGCGGACGTCCTTCCGGGAATCGCCAGTGCCGGCGAGGAGAGACCGATCCGGCCCCGAGAGATCATCGAGGCGGTCGGCAGCCCGGACCGGGGCAGAGCGGTGTTTGAGCGGAAGGACGGCGCGAGCTGCGCGAAATGCCATTCTCTGGTTTCGGGCGAAGAGCTGGTTGGTCCTAGCCTTGCCACGATTGCCGCCAAGTACGGCAAGGAAGGACTGCTCGATGCGATCCTTCACCCGAGCGCTGGGATCGCACCCGAGTACGTCACTTGGATTCTCGACACGACCACCCACGGGACAGTCACCGGCTTGATGATCGAGGACGGCCCCGAGCGGATCGTGCTTCGCACTGAAGCGGCCGAGGAAATCCACCTAGTGCCTGAGGATGTGCTGGAACGGCGGCGAGGGAACCTGTCCCTCATGCCGGACGACCTTGCAAGCACAGTCTCGATGCAAGAGCTGATCGACCTGCTCGCATTTCTAGCAACACTCGGGAATGCGGACTATAGAGCGGCGAGTTCCTGACGACATCTCAGGTTGGCCCGCATCGCCCTTAGAGGCCGGCCGGGGCCCCTTCGACGGCCTCCGTGCCTGAGAGCCGGCGGGCGTCTGGCCCTGCCCGGACTGGCCCGCGGAAGCGGCCGTCTCAGCGGTAGGTCTTGTCGTCGACCCGGCTGATGTCGATCCCGTCCTTGAACACTCCCAGTGTGACGATGGCGAAGGTGAAAACACTTGTGCCGCGCTCGAGGTGTCCCCCGAACGCTTTTTGCCCGTCGGCGAGAGTCATGTGCGCATGGATCCTCCCGTCGATCACATAGCCGTTCATGCCTACGATGTCGGCCGGTTTGGTGGGGTCCGTCGTGAAGACGTTCTCGGACGGGAAGACGCGGTTGCTCACCGCGTGGATGTGGTAGCTGCGGACGGATCCGATTCCAGCCAGGATGACCGCATTCCGGATGGCGTGCTGCCCGACCATCCTCTCGAGTCCTTCGAGCAAATCGGCCTTGTACTTGAACCGAAGCACCACTACACGCTCGAACTCTCCTTCGATGGCCAGACCGTCTGGCACTTCAGCGCTGTTCGGCTTGGAGTCCTGCTCAGGGGTCGTGGGCTTGACGATAATGGTCTGGGTCACTTGCGCCGTCGCCAAGGCGCTGGCAAGTAAGACGCTGGATGTGAGTAGCTTCACTCTATGCTCCTTCTCGGTCCGGCAATTCGCCGCCGAGCGGGGATTATATCTCTGGCACTTCAGGCAACCCCCGCCAGTCGCCGGAACGCTTCGGTTCGCTGCCGCGTTCTCGCTGGCCGCGACCGTCGGGGAATCATGGATGCGACCGATCTGCTCCTAGAGTGGGGAAGCGTGAGAGTGACAAGCCCGCCCCAGCCGCACAACCGAAAGTGGTTCGCCACCATTCCGACCCCAATGCTAGCCGGCGTCGCATCCGCGCTGGTGGCGACTTGCCCGAATCTTCAGGCCACTGACTTGGATGAAGTGTGCTCGGCGAGTCCCGGCATCGAAATCAGCGGCCATCGAGCCGCCGTTTGGACCATGCGGTTCGTCCCACCTGACGGTCGCTTGGTGCTGACCAGCTCCCGCGAGTCACTGATCGCTTGGCATACCGCAAGGCCCTCCAATGCACGTAGGCTCTCGGAAGGAAGCCGGCTCGTCGGGAATGCCGTGTCTCCCGATGGCTCGCGCGTTGGCTTCACGGCAGTGTCAGGCGCCCGCATCTTGGACATTCACAGTGGTCGCGTGACGCTCGAATTCGACCACGAGTCACTGCAAGAGATGGGATACCCGGTCTGGTCTCCGGCCGGCAATCGCCTGTCGACGCAGACAAGGACGCACGTGAACATCTGGCATCCCGACACCGGGGAGTTGCTTCGGAGCATTGATCTGGACGGATTGGGTCGGCGGGGTCTCCCACTTCTCGCTTGGTCTCCGAGCGGCGAACAGATCGCAGTTCTTGGCGTTTTCGGAACGCTTCGCGTATACCGCGCCGCTGACGGGGAAGTCGAGTTCGAGGCACAGCGGCACGACGGCATCACGCGAAATCTGGCCTGGTCCTCAGATGGGCGCCTGGTCGCCACGGGAGGAAACGACGGCGTGGTCAATCTGTGGTCCACGTCGGATTGGGCGCTCCACCGGAGCCTCTTGAACGAGGGAACAATACTCCTAGGAGGCCGGTCTCCTGTCGATTCGATGGCGTTCTCGAAGGATGGTGATCGAATTGCGGTCAGCGTCCCCGCCTCCACGATCCGGGTCTGGTCCGTGTCGAGCGGTGAGGAACTCGTCCGCTGGTCGGCTGAGCCAGAGGTCTCCTACACTCCTCACTACGGCCAAGTTGTGTCGATGGCGTTCTCGCCGGATGGTCGTTTCCTGTTGACGGGTGGCTTGGACGCCACGGCCAAAGTATGGGATGTCGAGACCGGGGAGCAGGCAGCGGCACCGGACGGCTTCCGGCAGGCTGTCGAGGCCGTCGAGTGGTCTCAGGACGGTATGCGGTACGGTGCGGCCAGTTCGGACGGAAGTGTCCGGATTTGGGACAGCGCGTCCCACGCCGAAATCTCTCATTTCCAGGGCCACGATCGGGGCAGTGTGGTCTCGCTCTCGTATGCGCCGGGCGTGGCGCGTGTCGCATCTGCCGGCGGGGATGGAACGGTCCGCATCTGGCAGACGGGGACCGGGTATCCGCTGTTCGAGATTGAGCGCTTCGACGGGGTGCCTTGGGAGTTCCGCGGGTCGCCCCTGCCACCCGAAGCTGTCTCTTATTCTCCGGAGTCGAACAAGATCGCCATCCTGTTCGGCAGCGTCAGCGGTGAGCTGCAGATTCGGGACGTCACATCGGAAGTGTCGCCCCCGGCCGAGGTTGGTGGATACGTTGACTCATTCGCGTGGTCCCCGGACGGGCAGCGGTTGGCGGTGGCGGGCTCAATTGGCTTAGGTGTCGTGGATGCCCACGACGTTTGGGGTCGGCAGATCTGGCTCATCGGCCCCGGATCGACCGACGAGCGCATCTACTACGTGTCTTGGTCCGGCGACGGAGAACGGGTTCTGAGCGCTTCCGACAACGGAGCGACGGCGTGGGACTGGAAAACAGGAGCGGTGGTCACGGCTATTCGTCCTGAGGGTGGGGCCCGGTATGTCGAGGAGTCCGGCGACGGCTCTATGCTGACCGAAGGCGGCCGTTTCCGCACATCAGTGGTCCAAGTCTGGGACATTCCTACGGAGTCCGAACTGGCCAGGGTCGAGGCAATCAGGGGAGAGCGACTGGAGGCTCGCTTCGTGGCGCCAGGCAGTCGTTTCGTGTTGCGAAGGCTGCGATCTAGACCTCCTGAACTTGCGCCTTGGGTTTGGGACTCCAGCACAGGTCAGCAGTTGTTCGCACTCGAAGGCCACTCTGCCCCAGTGGTGGCCATGGCTGTCTCGACCGATGGTCAGCTGGTAGCCACAGCTGCAGCCGATCGTGAGGTCCGGACCTGGAGCCCCACAAACGGAAAGGCAATGGCGGTCATGCCCTCACGGCTGGCCAGTGTCCGAGGCCTAGCGTTCGGGCCGCGCAATGCAGAGGTTGCGGCCTTCGGGAATGGAGGGGCACAGTCGTGGTCTCTCCATACGCCGCGTGTAATCGGGACTACCCAACGGGTCGCATCCTTATCGCAAGGCCCTTTGCCCTGACGGAGTCAGGACCAAAGACTGACTGACTCGAAGCTGCATCTGGAAGGCTGGACGCCGGCGTGCTGGGCGGTGATGCTACTGCGGCACGTGCGTGCGGGCATTCGCAGCACCCGGGAATCGCACCAGCGACGCCGGAACTATGCCTTTACGCGTGGACTACGGGTAGGAGCGCGCCGATTCGGCCACCGTATTCATGCTCTGCGATCCATTGTCGGGGTGACGGCAAGCGTCTAACGAGGGTGGACGGGGCACTGGCAGTGACAGGCTCTCAAGAAGGGCTCTTCGCAGTCTACGAGAATCTGGTCTAACTGTAGGAGTGGCGGCGGATAGGTGTGAGGTGAAGAAGTTTCATATTCTCGCATGTCAACTCTTCCTCGGTTTCCCTCTGCAATTGGGTATGTTTGCAGGCCGTCCGATCATCCAGACGAATACTCTGGCCAAATGATTATTCGGATGGAATAACAGAATCATGGAGAATTCGGGAAGAGTTCTCCATAGCACCGAAATATCGAGTAACACGGCTCACACGAGAATAGCGTGACCAGCAGGTCGAAGACCCTTTCGCACGGATCGACGGCTCAGTAGAGGTGTTGGATGCCCTTAAGGACCGCCGGGATATCGTCGCGGCTGCTGATGTCGATTTCGGTGTCCTCAATGAGGATCTGTTCGTTCTTAATGATCCTCGTCAGAGATTTCGAACGAATATCGTAGAAGAAAAAGCGGCCGATTTGGGCCCTCAGGAATACGACCATATCCTCTTGAATATCAATCAGAGACAGGTTTCTGTGACAGGCACTTGCTTGCTGGACAGCTCACCGGGTCTGTGGTCGGCGGAACGGCCCGCCAGTCATCCCGTCTGGTCGCGAGTTGCCGGAGCTAGCGCCCAACCACAAGCTGCGCTCGACCCGCAGATCCCGTCACATCGAACAGCTCAACCCGTATGGGCACTCCATCGCGATCCTCATGGTGCAGGACGAGTGTGATCCAGTGGTTGCCCGCCGACAACTCCACCGCGGCTTCCTGTTCCGGCAGTTCCAGCTGATTACCGTCTGCGAACAGCTCGAAACCGTCGATGGAGTTGAACCGCAGCCCGATCTTGCCTGCCGTGCTGACCCGCAGTTCGAACCGCGCCAGGCTCAGCGCTCGATTCGGCCGGTACTGGAGCTTTGGCACGTCGGCCAGCGGCAGCTCCCCTGACACGCGGCTGTATCGAGGAGCCCATTCGAGCGTTTCAGCCTGCCGCACGGCGTGCATCACACCCTGCCGGAAGACTCCCGACTGCCACCAGTTTCCTTCGACAACGGGCACCCGCCATCGCCGGACAACCCGTGCGGGGGAGACCCGGTAGGGCCCTTCGCGGCCCAGCTCGGTGAGAAAACGCGCCAGATCCACGAGTTGGTCCCGTCGCAGCGCCAGCGGGGTGGCCGGCATCAGCGACTGGTCGCTAAGCTGGTCCTCCGCTATCTGATCGCGCGGAATCACGGTTTCCACATCCGATGCGTCGCGCAGAACGACTTCGCGGTCCGTGGCACGCACCGCGATGCCGGTCGCGACCGTGTTGTCCTTCCTGCGGATGATGACGCCGTGGAAGCCCTCTTTGATCTGTTTGTCGGGCTCGAGCAATGCCTCAATCAGGTAGTCCACTTGGGCGCTGCTTCCGATGCCGCTCAGATCCGGCCCGAACCTGCCCCCGGCCCCGCCGATCGCGTGGCACTGTTGGCAGGCCTGTGATTCCAGGCGGTAGATTTCTTCGCCTCGGGCGGGGTCGCCCCGCTCAGCGACTTCGCGGACCAGCTGATCCAGCCGGGCCTCGTCGAGCGACGCCGGCACCGCGACTTCTCCTCCGGCCTCTGTGAGAGCCCTCTCCAAGTCCGGTGCCGCCACCCCCGAAAAATCCAGGCGGCGCAGGCCCAGCAGGGCCACGTCGGTCGGCAGGTCCACATTCGCAAGCGCTTTGGCCAAGGCGGCCGGCCCTTCGCTTAGCCGCAGAAACACGTTGAAGGCTCCCGCCACCTCGTCGTGCTCGGTGCCCTTGGCGGCACCGAGGATCTTCGCTGACGTCGCCGCTGCCCGGGCCACATCGACGGCAGCCAAAGCAGCGACGGCCCGCACGCGAAGGGAGAGTTCTTCCTCCGAGCCGGCGATGTATTCCAAGGTCCGCACGCTGGCGTCGCCGCCGAGCAGCGCAAGACCATCCAGCGCGGCCGCCCGGACGCTGCCCTCGGCACCGGCGTCGTTGGCCAGGCGGTCAAGATCGCCGCGGGCGGGTTCGAGTCGCCAACGCCCCGCCAGCCGCGCGCCTCCTGCAATGAGCCGCGGATCAGCCGCACGGAGAAGAGGCAGCACTCCGGCGGGATTGCCGGCGGGCAAGACGCCGCGTCGGGCGGCGGTGTCCAGAAGGACCAGCAGTCTGGCTCGCCGGTCGGCACTGAGAGTCTCTCCGAAGGCGAGTTCACCGACTAGGCCAAGCTGTTCGGCATCACCCCGAGAGGCGATCAACTCCAGCAGCTCGTCCTCGAGATCGTCGGCAACCCTGTCCTGGCGGTACAGTTCGAGCAGCGGCGCCAACACGCCCGGATCCTCGACCGACCTGGCTGCCAATATGACACCGCGAGCATCGGGACCGAAGAAAGTCGGGTCCCGCTGCAGTTCGGGGAGCCAAGCCGGAAGCAAGTCCTCGAGAGTGACGGCCAGCGCGTAATCAAGGTTGGCGTCCATGGGCCCGTCCGACACCGTGAGCGACAGCCTTGCAGTCTGGGCGTCACGAAACTTGCGGGCAGCGTGGAGTCCCTCCAGCCTTACACGTGGCGCTTCGTCGGCGAGCGCGCCCGCCAGCAGTTGCCGCGAATGGCTGAGCCGATCCCACCAGTCCGAGAGCACGCGTACTCCGGCAGCCCTCACCCGGAAGTCCTGCGCCGCGAGGACGACCCCCAGCAGCGGCTCCCGAACCTCGTCGAGCGCTTGGAAGACCCACAGCGCCTGCAACCGGTGAAGGTCCCGCTCCGGGGCCGCCCCGGCCAGACCGTCGACCCAAGCATCGAGGGCGGGAGCCACGTCAGCCGCGCCCCGCTCCTTGAGGAGTCTGCGGGCCTGTTCTTGCGTCCAGCCTTCGTGTGACTTCAACTCTTCCAGCAGTTCTTCCACCGAGGCGTCCGCCAGCCTCGGCGCGGTCACGAGGGGCCGGTCCTTGGCGGTGATCCGCCAGATGCGCCCGTGGTCGTGATCGCGCCGCGGGTCCCGGAAATCCACCTCGCCGTGCTGAATGATCGGGTTGTACCAGTCGGCAACATAGATTGCGCCGTCGGGCCCCATCCGGACATCCACCGGACGGAACGAAACATGGTCACTGGAGATCAGGTCGCTTACCTGCCGAGACGTGTACCCGCTTCCTTCGTCGCTCAGGACGAACCGATTGATGCGGTTGGCCCGGTAGTCCGCCGTGAGCAGATGGCCCTGCCATTCCTCCGGCATGTGCCTTCCCGAGACGACCTCCAGCCCGCAGTGCTTGGGCTGGCCGGGGTTGAGCCCGCCCATCAGGCGCCGAACGCCGTCGGCCGCGATGAACGCAGCGCCCGGAAAAAGGTAGTTGATCCCTTCGGCGAACGCTCCGTCGGTCATGAAGGACTGGCCCCAGCGATCGTATTGGTGTCCCCAAGGGTTCACGCCGCCACGTCCAAAGACCTCCAGCTCCAGCGACTCCGGACGCAGACGCCAGAAGCCTCCCGCCCGGAGGCGCTTCACGCCCCACGGCGTCTCCACGTGGGAATGGGTGTAGATGGACTGGTTGAAGTAGAGATGTCCGTCCATTCCCCAGCGGAACGTATGGATCA
>JAJDWM010000675.1 GCA_022825595.1 Bryobacterales bacterium
TCCGATTATTCCCAGAGAAGTCCTTGAATGACAGGAGCGAGCGAAGTTCAGCATCCGGACCCGTTACTGCTCACGCCTCCGGCTTCCCATCCTGACCGGACAACCATCGGGGCCTTGCTGTAAGGTCCGGGCGCCCTGCACAAGCGGTCGGAGGCTCCGTAGCCGCCCTGACCTCGGGGATAGCCTTTCTCCTGCGCAAACATCATCCCGAATCGGCCCAAAGCCGTCAGCTCATCGCAGCCAATGCGTACCGCTGGGATGCTTGGGCAGCTAGCTTGAGCAAGGTCCGGTGCTAACGAGGGGCGCGCAGGTGGAACTGCCTCTGCCTCGCTGTCGAGCGGATTGCGAGAGACCTGCGATGGAATGCGGAGGGCCGCACCAGTCCCTTGGTCTCGTCGCCACCAAGACTGGCCTGACTGACGGTCGAGACTGCGACATCGATTGTCAGCCAATGTCAGGAATTGTGAGACAGGCGCGGCACTTCGCGCAGGGAGCCGTGCCCCACGCAAGCCACCCAGTGCCCGGCCAGCGGATGGAACTGGTAATGGACGGTGACCTACCCCACCGCCCATGTCGGGGTTGTGTGGCCATCCTGCCTTGGATCCGCCCACCTTGCCTCGCACCTGCTGGCCTGCCTCCAGCGCCTGCTGCCGCTGCTGTCCACCTACTTGGGCCACACCATTCTGCAGCAGCTCACTTGGCACGCGCGCGAAAAGCTGGAGCCGATCGCATGCACGCTTGAGGCCCGGCTGTCCCACGCCGCGCTGTGGTGCCTGTCCCGCCTACTGCGGGACTTCGATGCGGCGAACGAGCGCTTCCAGGAGCTGGATGACTTGGTGGGGCATGCGCTGGAGCCTTGGGAGCGCGAGCTGGACCTGCTGCAGATGATTCCGGGCGTTGTGCGCAGCAGTACCCATGCGATCTTGGCGGAATTGGGCCCCGAGCCCGCGAAAGTGTTCCCGGACGCAGCCAGCCTTGCGGCTTGGGCCGGCGTCTGTCCGGGCCAACGAGAGTGCCAGCAAACGTCGTTCCGGTTGTGGCCGCGCGGGGAATGCGGTCCTGCGGGCCACCCTGACGGAGTGCGCCCTGGGAGCAGTCCGCACGCGCGCCTCGCAGTACCACGGCTACCACGACAAAATTAAGGCGCGCATCGGCCACAAGCGCGCGACCCTGGCGACCGCGCTCAATCTGCTGCGTGTGATCTACGCGATTCTGCGGGACGATCATCCGTACCCGTGCCCCCTACGTCAACTTCTAGAGCCTGCTGGTGAGGCCCGACGCATCCCGCTGGCTCCGCATGCTGAGCAAGTACAACTATCTGGACGAGGCAAGGGCAGCCGCCTAGGGCAGAGCCCGGCAGGCTACACACAACAGCGCAGGTCCTCCCACCCACCGTCGTCCGGCCCAAGGCCACAGATCGGGGCTGCCTTGGTTCGGCACCAACCGGAGGCCCGAACGTGACACTGCTGTCGCAAGCGAAGCGCGCCACAGCGGCAGGAGAATTGCGTCCGGGCAAGTGAGAGTTTCATGGCAAATGCTGAATCCGCCTACCTGCGGAGTAACACGCTGTGATCGGGCGCCGTGCCTGTGCCAGAATGGGGCTTGCACACCACAATGACTTCCCGAATCCACAGGAGAGACTTCGGTCGTCTGGCTGTCGGAACCAGCGGCGCATTCGCTCTTCACTCAACTGTTCGCGGCCATGAGCAGCTGAATTCCACTGTCAAGGGCGTCCGGTTGGGCGTGCAGACGTTCAGCTTCCGCGACCGGCCCTTGGATGCCGCGATCGAGGCCTTCAAGGCCTTGGGCATCGGCACTTGCGAACTCTGGAGCGGCCACATCGAGCCCCTGCGGGGGGCTCGCAGGTCGGAGGACGGACGGGCAAAGCTGCGTGCCTTCCGGCTTGAGACGCCTCTGAGCCACTTCGAAAAGATCGGCATCCTCTTTCACGAGGCCGGCATCGACCTTCACGCGTACAACTACAGCTTCCGTGACGACTTCACGGACGACGAGATCGCCCGCGGCTTCGAGATCGCCAAGGCCCTGGGTGCCAAGGTCATCACCGCTTCCGGAACCGTCAGCGTAGCTGCCCGGGTGAATCCTCACGCAGAGCGCTACAACATGCTGGTTGGCATGCACAATCACTCCCGTATTCGGGAGAATGAGTTCGCGACTCCTGACGACTTCGCGGCGGCTTCTGACGGCCACAGCCACATCGCGGTCAACCTCGACATCGGACACTTTGTCGCGGCCGGATTCGATCCCGTCGAGTACATCCGCCAGCACCATGAGCGGATTGTGACCCTGCACATCAAAGACCGGAAGAAGGAACAAGGCGAGAACATGCCGTTCGGCGAAGGTGACACGCCGATCGCCGATGTGCTGACCTTGCTAAGCGAGAACGGCTATGACATGCCGGCCAACATCGAGTATGAGTACAAGGGGGCGGACACCGTGGCCGAAGTTCGCAAGTGCATCGACTACTGCAAGCAGGCCTTGGTCGCCTAGCTTCGGCGTAGGGTCCGCTGGGAAGGCGGGCGAATGAGAGTGTCAGCCATCCTGCCTGCGGCAGGGCATGGCACACGGATGGGCCGCGAAGCGGCACGGCGCCATGGCGGCGACCGCAAGCAGTTCATAAAGCTGGGCGGTGTCCCCGTCTTGGCGTTGACCGTTCGGAAGTTCTTGGCGGTATCGAGCGTCCGGGAGATCTTGGTCGCTGTGCCCGAAGGTAGTCAGCGAGCGGTCGAGAGCATGCTGGCTGATGTAGGAGGCCACACGCCGATCCGAGTCTTGGTCGGAGGGCCCACGCGCCAAGAGTCCGTGCGGCGCTGCTTGGCCGCTGTCTCGCCCGGGACCGACCTGGTGGCCGTGCACGATGCCGTCCGGCCTTTTGTCCCAGTGGATCTGATCAAGCGGGCAATCGCTGAGACGGAGCGTCACGGCGCCGTCATCCTGGGCATGCCGGCCGATGAAACGGTCAAGCAAGTGAGCCAGCGGGTCGTCCGCGCCACCCTCCCGCGGGAGCGAATCATGCTGGCCCAGACCCCCCAAGTCTTCAGCCTCAACCTGCTGAGGAAGGCATTCGCTGTTGCGTCTAGGGAGGACTTCAAGGCCACCGACGAGGCGAGCCTGCTCGAACACATCAATGAAGATGTGTATGTCCTGCTCGGCAGCGAGCGGAACATTAAGATCACACGGCCGCACCATCTTCCGATCGCCAAGCTCTACTACGAAGAGGAGCGACGTGAATCCGCCGCCGTTTGCGGTCCTTGAGCCGCCTGAGTTCAGGGTTGGCATAGGGTACGACTGTCACCGCCTTGTGCCCGACCGGCCGCTCATGCTCGGCGGTGTCGAGATTGAGTCAGACAAGGGCCTGCTGGGCCATTCTGACGCGGATGTCGTTCTGCACGCCATAACCGACGCGCTGCTCGGCGCCGTTGGCCAGGGCGACATCGGCGAACTTTTCCCGCCGTCCGACCCGCAGTGGAAGGACGCTCCCTCCAGCGTGTTTGTCCGCCACGCCGTGGAGCTGGTCCAGGGCTACGGCTGGCGAGTCGTGAACCTGGACATCGTCGTGGTCATCGAGCGCCCTAGGATCCTGCCTCACCGGGAAAGCATCCGCGAGAACATCCGGAAGCTGCTGGGCATCGACGTTGGCGCGGTCGGCCTGAAGGCCAAGACCGGGGAGGGAATCGGGCCGGTCGGGAAGGGAAAGCTCGCGGAATCTCATGCGGTCGTGCTGCTGATGCGCCGGGAGAAACCGAAGCTGATGTGAGCCAGCGCACTGTGGACTGCGGCCTCCCGGTGCCGGCGCGGTGAATCTGGCCAAACAGCGGCCCCGCCGATCCGCGCGAGCGAATATAATTTGAGCGATCTTGAGACACCTCTTCCCGAACTCGTTTTTTCTGCTGGTAGGGCTAACGATTGCCTCGCCTGCCAATGGCGCGGTCGAGTTTAACCGCGACATCCGGCCGATCCTCTCAGAGAACTGCTTCGCCTGCCACGGCCCAGACGAGGCCAAGCGGATGACTGCCCTTAGGCTCGACACCGAGGAAGGAGCCAACGTTTCCTTGGCAGGGGACAAGCGGGCCATAGTCCCCGGAGAGCCGGAGAGCAGCGAGCTCTACCTGCGGGTCTCGGCAGTTGATGAGGGGCGCCGGATGCCGCCGGCTGCCTTCGGGCATGATCGACTTTCCGACAGGCAGATCGGACTCCTGAGGGAATGGATCCAGGATGGAGCGGTCTGGCGAGGGCACTGGGCATTCCTTAAGCCTGACCGACCTGGGATCCCATCTGACCGGCATTCGGGCTGGCCCGTCAATCCCGTCGACAGTTTCATCTTGCGCCGCATGCAGGCCGAAGGCATGGAGCCTTCCCCGCCGGCTTCCAAGGAGACGCTGGTTCGGAGGGTTGCGCTGGACATCACAGGACTGCCCCCTGATTTGGCAGACGTCGACGCGTTTCTGGCAGACAGTTCCCCGGACGCCTACGAGACGTTGGTCGACCGCCTGCTGGCCTCATCGAGCTATGGGGAGCGCATGGCTGTCCGCTGGTTGGACGCCGCTCGCTATGCGGACACTAACGGCTATCAGACCGATGCCGAGCGGTATATGTGGCGCTGGCGGGACTGGGTGATCGATGCCTTCGCGGCGAACAAGCCGTTCGACGAATTCACCGTGGAGCAGATCGCTGGGGACATGCTCCCAGGAGCCGATCTGCAGCAGGTCATCGCGACCGGATTCAACCGCAATCACCGGGGCAACGGCGAGGGCGGGATCGTGGACGCAGAATACGCGGTCGAGTATGTGGTGGACCGTGTCGACACCACCTCGACGGTCTGGCTAGGGCTGACGCTTGGGTGTGCCCGCTGTCACGACCACAAGTACGACCCCTTCACCCAGACGGAATACTACGAGCTGTTCGCCTACTTCAACAACGTGCCGGAGAAGGGCAAGGCGTTCAAGTACGGCAATTCGCCCCCCTTCGTCAAGGCCCCCACGCAGGAGCAGTCGGAGTCGCTGGCGGAGATGGACAGCGAATTGCGTCGGCTGCGGGCCCGGCGCAGCGAGTTGGAGAAGGGTCTCGCAGCCGCCCGCCAAGTGTGGGAGACGGCGACTTCGCAGCGCCGCGAAGCATTGGACTGGGCTGACGGTCGAGACCTTGTGTTGGCGTTCCCCAAGCCCGACGAGGAATGGAGGGACTCGCCCCGACGGTTCGACGGCGGCGACTTCGAAGAGTTCGGCGAGGCAGCGAACTTCGGGTTCTACGACC
>JAJDWM010000030.1 GCA_022825595.1 Bryobacterales bacterium
TAGTTGACGTTGTACTGGAAACTGTCCGCAAACCGACGCTTGAGCGAGGTCTGCAGGCTGTGGTAGCCAGTCGAGTCCGCGTTCATGTAGTGGCGGAACTGGGCGAAGTCGCCCGCCAAGCCCATGACATGGCTTCTCCGCTGTCCTCCGCTGTTCGGAATGGTGCGATTGAAGTCCGGGCTGTAGATGGTGCGAACGCCGTGGTTGCCCACGTACCCGATCTCCCACACGGTGGACCGGTCAAGCTGCTGCTGGATGCCCAGGGAGTACTGCAGGCTGTATGGCGGACGCCGGTGCGGATCGACGGAACTCCCCGAAATGATGCCGCTCGACTGTGCCCCTGCCAAGGCGGCCTCGTTCGGGTCGCCGTACTGCAGGCCCAGAGTCCTCACCTGGGCCTCGTTGGCCGTCAACTCTACCGGCGCGTCCGGACCATTCGTGAGAATCTCGATGGCTCCGGAGAACATGTTGTTCGGCATGTAGAAGACGCCGGCTCCGCCGCGTATGACTGTCCTGCCGTCGTCGTCCAAGGTGTAGGCGAAGCTGACGCGCGGTGAGAACATCCTGTGGTAGGCGTCCCATGCGCTGTCGGCGGGCCTGAACAGAGCGGACTGATTGTCAAGAGAGGCACCCGGCTGGCCGAACGGCCCGTCGCGGTTGAAGACGTTGCCCGAGATTCCGTCAACCTGATCCGACCGCACGACGGAAGCGTAGTCCCATCGAACTCCCAGATTCAGCATGAGCTTCGGTGTCACCCGGATGTCGTCTTGGAAGAATCCGCCAACGAACCACCGAGTCCAGAGGAACTTCTCCAGCGGAAACACGAAGCGGGCGGACGTGATGTTGTTAGAAAGCAGATCCGCCTGAGTCTCGAAGAAGTACACCGGGGACTCCTCATTGACGCGCGTACCGCTCATGTACCGGTACATCCCGCCGAACTTAATCGAGTGCCTTCCCACGGTCTTGGAGAAGTTCTGCGTGAGGGTCGACGTGTGCCCGTCCTTGGCGAACACCTCGGCTCCCGGCTCGCCAGGATTGCCGAATCCACGGAGGAACGGGATCTTGTTGGCGGCGAACGCTACGTCCAAGCGATTGATCGCATTGACGTTTGTGCCCCAGCGGGTCTCTGAAGTCATCGTGGGGCTGATGATCCTGGTCCACGTGGCCGCGCCATTGTGGTTCTGGCCATCCCACTGGCGGCCATTGCCGATCATGGTGCGCGGTATCCGGCGCAGCGGTCTTCCGCCAACGTAGCGGAAGGTCAGGAAGTCCTTGCTCGAAGCGTTCCAGTCGACCTTTCCGACGAAGTGGTCGTCCGTGCGGCTCTCATCCCCCTGTCCGCCCCAGAACGATGTCGGGCGTAGGCAGGGGGTATTGGCCGGGAGGTTCCCGCAGGCTTCATTACTGGGATCCAGATTCGGACCATCGGGCTCGGTCGGCTCGGGCCAAAGAGCAAGATAGTCGCTCGCACCAGGTATGGCCTGCGCGATCCGCTGCCGCATTCCGTTGGACCAAACGTCGCCGGGCACCGGCGTCTTGCCTCCGAAGCGGTAACCCTCGAACGTCGCAAAGTAGAAGAGCTCGTCCTTGGCGATCGGACCGCCGATCGACCCGCCGTACTGGTGGTACACCAACGGCGCCTTCCGTCCCACCAAGAAGTTGTTCGCGTGCAGCCCACCGGACTGGTACATCTCGAACAGGCTGCCGTGCACCGCGTTGGTGCCGCTCTTGCTGATCAGGTTGACATTGCCGGCGATCGTGTGGCTGGTCTCAGCCGAGAAGATGTTCTTCGACGTCTCCACCTCCTGCACAGCCTCGACGCTGATGCCCTTGATGAAGTTGAAGTTCTGGTATAGAGCCATTCCAGCGAACTCGGCATCCGGAACGGCATCCACCGCATCGACCGTCATCGTGAATCCGCGCGGCGCCAGACCATTGATGGACATCGTCCAGCCTCCATCGGTGAGCGACGCTCCTGTTCCCAAGGTCAGGATTCCGGTGATATCGCGATTGATCATCGGCAGTTCAGACACCTGGTTCCGGTTCAGCGCGATGTCCTGCTCGGCGTTTACCGTGTTCATCAGAGGAGCTTCCGAAGTGACGGTCACCGTCTCAGTCGTCGCGCCAATCTCTAGGGCATAGTCCCGGTTGTGCCGCTGGCCGGATGCCAGGGTCAGGCCCGTCTCGAGGTAGGACTTGAATCCGTCCGCCGTGATCGCAAGCGTGTAGGTGCCTGCGGGCAGGAAGGTCAGGGTAAATTCCCCTCCGGCACTTGTTACCGTCGAAAACTCGGCTCCTGTGCCCTCATTCGCAGCCGAGACCTCGGCCGCTGGAATCACCGCGCCGGTGGGGTCGATGACCCGGCCGTACACTGTTGCGGTTGTCACCTGCGCGTGGGCGATCGGCTGAACGATCAGCGCGAGTGCGCTGACGGCGATGGCGACCGCTAGCCATGCGCTCGATGGATGTTTCAAATTGTGCAATTGCTGCTCTCCTTCTTTCTTTTTCCAGCGAGGTGGCGATGAGCCCTTCCCATCCCAGAACTCTCTGGATCCCGGTGATCGGGTTACCGAATCTTATTTCATCCGGTCGGCCCCGTCAAGGCACTTGCGTGGTCTGGAACACTTCTTCGATGCGAACTTTCTGCTATAGGGCCAACGCGGCCATCTCACGCGCCAAGCGGCATAGGGGCTTAACACTTGTATTGTTAAGAAGACTGAGCCAGCGTCGGCCGTGGGTGTCCCGATTGGGACCGGGAATCTCGCCCCTCTCCAGCCCACCATGGCCTGTCTCTACCTCCAATGGGCCGCCTAGAATGGAATCCCCGCATTCCGCTGCGGGCAGTCAGCCGGCAGGCTTTCCTCCAATGCGGGCGGGGACTTGCCCCAAACCGTCCGCTGGGTGCCTCTGCGTTTGCCCTGGGCGCGCTGAAGGCGGATTGCCGGCGCTGGGCCCAAGGACCCCTTGAATCGATCGAGATGCCCAACCCGAGCGCAGGTGACAGCCGCCACTAGGACCGACCTAGGCCCAGAGCATGGATGAACGCACGGCGCACACCGTGCATGGCCGTTCAGGCCCCCGCCGCCTTGCCCACAATCAGCCACCGCCGAAGATGCACGGCTCAACCTCGCGCCGGTGGCGCAGCCATGGCCAACACTCGAGAAGGTGCCGTCGCAGTCCGACTGGCCCGACAGCGCCAAACGGGAAGCCCAAAGGCGGCCGTCGCTGGGAATCCTGGCGAGAGTCCTGCAGCCGTCAAGTAGAATTGGAGGCGTACGGGCGCCCGTAGCTCAGCTGGATAGAGCGCTTGCCTCCGGAGCAAGAGGCCGCAGGTTCGAATCCTGCCGGGCGTACCATTCACTCTGGCTGCATGAACGGTCGGCTTGCGCAGCTCGTTCAGCGGTTGTATTGAGGGATCGGGCCCCGCAACTCCTGCCACGCGACGTCGCACGCTTCCAGTGCCTCGCTCGGTAGAGGGTCCTGCTGCGAGGCCGAGATGTTCTGTCGCAGATGGCCGAGTCTGGACGCACCCAATATCACGCAGTCCGCCCCATCGCGATTGCAGACCCACCTGAGGGCGAATTCGGTGAGCGGAATCCCCATGCCGTTGGCCTCCTCCTTCAGCGTCGAGACCGCCCGGAAGTACTGGCTGTGCCAGTAGCGCCGCAGGTACATCTGGTTTCCGTCAAAGCGCGTGCCGGGAAGCGGGCCCCGCTCCAGCGACTGCTTGCCGCTGAGCAAGCCACCGGCCAACGGGTTGTAACAAACGTTGGCCACGCCGAACCGGCGCGTGAATTCGACGTACTCCTCTTCGATGCCACGGGCTAGCACGTTGTACATGGGCTGTGCCACGACCGGGGCCTGATATCCCCGCCTTGCGGAGATCGCGGCAATCTCAGCCATCTGCCAAGCGGCGAAGTTTGACGTCCCGATCCAGCGGATCTTTCCCTCGGTGCGCAAGTCGTCGAGGATGGCGAGTGTTTCCTCGATCTCCACGGCGCGGTCAGGCTGGTGCAGATAGTAGATATCAACGTAGTCAGTGCCGAGGCGGCGAAGGCTCTCCTCGCACGCCCGTCGGACCGCCTGTCGGCCCAGGCCCCCGTAGGCACTCTCGCCTTGGCCCATGTTGCCGCGCACCTTTGTGGCAAGCACGATCCGCGACCGGCGGCTTCCGAGGACGCGTCCCGTGATCTCCTCCGACAAGCCGGCGTTGTAGACATTGGCGGTGTCGAAGAAATTGACCCCACAGTCTATTGCGTAGTCGACCATATGCGACGCTTCCGTCTCCGAGACTTGGGAGCCGAAGGTCATCGTCCCAAGGCAGACATTCGAGACTCGCAGGCCAGTGCCTGCCAGAACAGTCGTTCTCATGGCATTCCCCCAAAGACGGGCCAACAACCGGCGCGCCGGACGGCAAGGCCAATCGGCGAGCAGGCCTTCCCCTGAATCAGTCTTCTTTCCCTACCGGCGGACAGGGTTCACGAACGCCCCGTTCGCCGCCACGTCCCACACGGCCAAGCGCGCCCACCGCCAGCCGGGCGCCTGGACTTTCCACTCGAACGACTCCTCGGCGAACTCGCCCGAAGCCGACAGGTCGACGATGTGCCGCTGCGTCCCGGCCCCGTCGCCCCAGACAATCTCGGCAAACTGCAGCGGAAAGGTCCCCTTCACATCAACGGACACTTCGATCTCGTCCTCCTCGCCGCCGATGTTCCACGATGGCAGCAGCACCTCGCCTGTCGTCACGAAGAACTGGTTCTCTCGCATGGCATCGATGAGGGTTCCGTATTCGCTGAATCGGGGGAGGCGGTCCGCGCGCACATAGTTGACGTTCATGTGCGCGTAGACCTCGTGGGTGTGGTCGAACTGGAACACGTCGACCTCCCCGAGCAGGCGCTTGTCAAGGCCCCAGTTCTGCATGTCGTCGAGCAGCCGCAGCGGCCGCTCCCCGAGCCGCGGAGAAGAATGGTCCGCGGGCATAGGCTT
Source organism: Bryobacterales bacterium (assembly GCA_022825595.1). GTDB lineage: Bacteria > Acidobacteriota > Terriglobia > Bryobacterales > UBA6623 > VXMF01. The sequence goes on from JAJDWM010000030.1 coordinate 4,987, forward strand.
CCAGCCCGCCCCGAAGTACCGTGGATCACGGAAGTGCTCGGTCTCCCGAATGGCGTCCGGATACCCAGTTGAGCCCTTCGTGCGGGCATGGGTCTGGTACATCCAGCCATCTTCGCGGCGGACCAGCTCGAGCACCTCAGCAGCGTTCGCCGTGCTGTAGACGGTCCCGTGCTTGGGGTGCTTGGACACAAACTGCCCACCCTCGGGCCGATTCATCCACCAGTACACGGGCTTGGGAAACACGAGCGCCCAGTGCCCCCCGAGATGCACATTAGCCTCTTCGGACGGGATCAGCAGGAAGTCCCGGTCCGAGATTCGCCGCGACATGCGGAAGAAGCTCTCGAGCTCCTCCAGACGCAGCTCGGTCAGGTCGCGCGGATGGCCGTCTCCGTGAAAGTCCATGATTATGGCCGCGTCGACACCCATGTCCTGGAGCACGGTCTTGAAGGGCGGCTCCCAGTCTGGATCCTGTTCCACCGC